>CAURVH010000001.1:0-300000 GCA_963528645.1 uncultured bacterium | reverse complement strand
AGCTATCCTAATCAACAATCCTACCTACTATGGGATTTGTTCAGATCTCAAGGGTTTAACGGAAATGGCTCATGAAGCGGGCATGCTGGTTTTAGTAGATGAAGCTCATGGAGCGCATTTGCATTTTACAGACAAATTGCCACTATCTGCTATGGACGCTGGCGCTGATATGGCGGCGGTCTCTATGCATAAGTCTGGTGGGAGTTTGACCCAGAGCTCCATCCTTCTTATCGGGGAACGTATGAATCCTGAGTACGTTCGTCAGATTATCAACCTGACCCAGTCTACATCTGCCTCTTACCTACTTATGGCAAGTCTTGATATTTCACGTCGTAATCTAGCTCTTCGTGGTAAAGAGTCTTTTGAGAAGGTTATTGAACTATCCGAGTATGCTCGTCGTGAAATCAATGCTATCGGTGGTTACTATGCCTACTCAAAAGAGTTAATAGACGGTGTGTCGGTCTGTGATTTTGACGTGACCAAGCTGTCAGTTTACACTCAGGGGATTGGTCTGACAGGTATCGAGGTTTATGACCTCTTGCGAGATGAATATGATATTCAGATCGAGTTTGGCGATATTGGCAATATCTTGGCTTATATTTCCATCGGTGATCGCATCCAAGACATTGAGCGTCTGGTCGGTGCTTTGGCGGATATCAAGAGACTTTATTCAAGAGATGGAAAAGACTTGATTGCTGGAGAATATATCCAACCAGAGTTAGTGCTATCTCCTCAGGATGCCTTTTATTCAGAGAGAAGAAGTTTAACCTTGGATGATTCTGTTGGACAAGTCTGTGGGGAATTTGTCATGTGTTATCCTCCAGGGATTCCAATTTTGGCTCCTGGTGAACGCATTACACGAGAAATTGTAGACTATATCCAATTTGCCAAGGAACGTGGTTGCTCCCTCCAAGGGACGGAAGATCCAGAGGTCAATCACATCAACGTCATTAAGAGAAAGGAGAACTAGATGGATTTATGGTTTTCTGAAGTTCATACTCCAGATGTGAAATTATCTTTGAGAACAGCCAAACAACTCTACGCTGGTAAAAGTGAATGGCAGGATATAGAAGTCTTGGATACGCCAGCTTTTGGAAAAATACTGATTTTAAATGGGCATGTCTTGTTTTCAGATGCGGATGATTTCGTATACAACGAAATGACCGTTCACGTTCCCATGGCTGTGCATCCCAATCCCAAGAAAGTCTTGGTTATTGGGGGTGGTGACGGTGGTGTTGCCCAAGTATTAACTCTCTATCCTGAACTGGAGCAAATTGATATTGTGGAACCAGATGAGATGTTGGTTGAGGTCTGTCGTGAGTATTTTCCAGACTTTGCTGCGGGGCTAGATGATCCTCGTGTTACCATTTATTATCAAAATGGGCTACGCTTTTTACGAAACTGTGAAGATGACTACGATATTATCATCAACGATGCGACAGATCCATTTGGACATACGGAAGGGCTCTTTACCAAGGAATTTTACGGAAACAGTTACAGAGCCTTGAAAGAAGACGGCATCATGATTTATCAGCATGGGAGTCCCTTCTTTGACGAGGATGAGTCAGCTTGCCGTAGCATGCACCGTAAGGTCAATCAAGCCTTTCCAATCAGCCGGGTTTATCAGGCCCATATTCCGACCAGTCCAGCGGGCTATTGGTTGTTTGGATTTGCGTCGAAAAAATACCACCCTGTCAAAGATTTTGACAAGGAAGGCTGGAAAAAACGCCAGCTTTTCACGGAATACTATACTGCAAACTTGCACGTTGGATCCTTTATGTTGCCCAAGTATGTTGAGGACATTTTAGAAGAAGAGGAAGGAAAAAAATGAGTCGTTTACTAGTTATTGGATGTGGGGGCGTTGCTCAAGTTGCTATTTCAAAGATTTGCCAAGATAGCGAAACTTTTAAAGAAATTATGATTGCCAGCCGTACCAAGTCGAAATGTGATGACTTAAAGGCTAAATTAGAAGGAAAAACAAGTACTAAGATTGAAACGGCTGCTCTTGATGCTGATAAGGTAGAAGAAGTGATTGCTTTGATTGAAAGCTACAAACCAGAAGCCGTTTTGAACGTAGCTCTGCCATACCAAGACTTAACTATCATGGATGCTTGTTTGGCGACAGGTGTCCACTATATAGATACTGCCAACTATGAGGCTGAGGATACAGAAGACCCTGAATGGCGTGCTATTTATGAGAAACGTTGTAAGGAACTTGGATTTACAGCCTACTTTGACTACTCATGGCAGTGGGCTTATCAGGAGAAATTCAAAGAAGCAGGCTTGACAGCTCTTCTTGGTTCTGGTTTTGACCCAGGTGTGACCAGTGTCTTTTCAGCCTATGCTCTCAAACACTATTTTGATGAAATCCACTATATCGACATTTTAGACTGTAATGGTGGTGATCACGGTTATCCATTTGCGACAAACTTTAACCCAGAAATCAATCTCCGCGAGGTTTCTGCGCCAGGTTCTTACTGGGAAGATGGAAAATGGGTCGAAGTTGAAGCTATGTCTATCAAGCGTGAGTATGATTTCCCTCAAGTTGGACAAAAAGATATGTATCTCCTTCACCATGAAGAAATTGAATCATTGGCCAAGAACATTCCTGGAGTCAAACGGATTCGTTTCTTTATGACCTTTGGGCAATCTTATCTAACACACATGAAATGCTTGGAAAATGTCGGGCTTCTTCGTACAGATACCATTAACTTTAACAGTCAAGAAATCGTACCAATCCAATTTTTGAAAGCTTTGCTTCCAGATCCAGCCAGCCTTGGCCCACGAACTGTTGGAAAGACAAATATTGGTTGTATCTTTACAGGTGTCAAAGAAGGTGTTGAAAAGACCATCTATATCTACAATGTTTGCGACCATCAGGAATGTTACGCAGAAGTTGGTTCACAAGCTATTTCTTACACAACAGGAGTTCCAGCCATGATTGGGACAAAATTGGTTGTGAACGGTACTTGGAAACAACCAGGAGTTTACAACCTTGAAGAGTTGGATCCAGATCCATTCATGGAAGCTTTGAATGAGTATGGTTTGCCTTGGGTTGTGGTTGAGAATCCGCAAATGGTGGACTAATGAAGCTAGAACAAGTACCAACACCAGCTTACGTCATTGACTTGGTAAAGTTAGAAGCCAACTGCCACATTCTTCAGCAAGTTCAGGAAGAAGCAGGTTGCAAGGTTTTACTTGCTCAGAAGGCTTATTCACTCTACAAAACCTATCCCTTGATCAGCCAGTATCTCTCTGGTACGACGGCTAGTGGTCTCTATGAGGCTAAGCTCGCTAGAGAAAAGTTCCCAGGGGAAGTCCATGTCTTTGCGCCAGCTTTCAAGGATACGGACTTGGAGGAATTGCTGGAGATAACGGACCATATTGTTTTCAACTCGGAGAGACAGTTGCGTAAGCACGGTCCTCGTTGCCGAGAGGCTGGTATCAGTGTCGGTTTGCGCCTCAACCCTCAGTGTTCAACTCAAGGAGATCTCGCGCTCTACGATCCTTGTGCACCTGGCTCCCGTTTTGGAGTTACCCTAGACAAGATACCGAGTGATTTGCTGGGCTTGGTGGATGGCCTTCATTTTCATACCCTTTGTGAGCAAGGGGCAGATGATTTAGAGACAACCTTGAAAGCAGTAGAAGAGCAGTTTGGTTCGTACTTACATCAAGTTAAATGGCTCAATATGGGTGGCGGACACCACATCACAAGAGAAGACTATGATGTGGATCTGTTGATTTCTGAAATCAAGCGTATCCGAGAAACTTACAATCTTGACGTCTATATCGAGCCGGGTGAAGCTATTGCGCTCAATGCGGGTTATCTAGCAACTGAAGTATTGGATATTGTAGAAAACGGTATGGATATCTTGGTTTTAGATGCGTCCGCGACATGCCATATGCCAGATGTACTTGAGATGCCCTATCGTCCATCTTTGAGAAATGGCTTTGAGCCGCAGGAAAAAGCCCATACCTATAGACTTTCTTCCAATACTTGTCTAACGGGTGACGTGATTGGCGACTATAGTTTTGAAAATCCTGTCCAAATCGGTGACAGACTCTATTTCGAAGATATGGCTATTTACTCATTTGTCAAAAATAATACCTTTAACGGTATTGGCTTGCCAAGTCTCTATCTCATGGACGAGCAAGGTGACTGCAGCTTAGTCAAAACCTTCGGCTATCAAGACTTTAAAGGGAGATTATCATGATAGAAACTCCGAAAAAAGCAGGCTATCGTATGCCAGCAGAGTACGAACCCCATCATGGTACCCTCATGATATGGCCAACTCGACCAGGTTCATGGCCCTTTCAAGGAAAGGCTGCCAAAAAAGCATTTATCCAGATTATCAAGACCATAGCAGAAGGGGAAACTGTTTATCTTTTGGTGGAGCAGGATTATCTATCTGAGGCCCAATCCTATCTTGGAGACAAGGTTGTTTATTTAGACATTCCCACCAATGATGCCTGGGCGCGTGATACTGGGCCGACTATTCTCGTCAATGAGAAAAGAGAAAAGTTGGCAGTAGACTGGTCTTTCAATGCTTGGGGTGGTGCAGTCGATGGTCTCTACCAAGACTATGAAGCAGATGACCAAGTGGCCAATCGTTTTGCTGAGGCCTTGGAAATGCCTGTTTATGATGCTAAACCTTTTGTACTAGAAGGCGGCGCAATACATAGCGATGGTCAAGGAACGATTCTCGTGACTGAAAGTTGCTTGCTTAGTCCTGGTCGTAATCCCCACCTGACTAAAGAGGAAATCGAGAATACCTTATTAGAGAGCCTTGGAGCTAAAAAAGTTATTTGGCTGCCTTACGGTATTTATCAGGACGAAACCAATGAACACGTTGATAATGTTGCTGCCTTTGTTGGTCCTGCAGAGCTTGTCTTGGCTTGGACAGATGATCAAAACGATCCTCAGTATGGTATGTCTGCAGCTGACCTTGCCCTTTTAGAGAATGAAACAGATGCAAAAGGTCGTCCCTTCACCATTCATAAATTGCCTATCCCAGCGCTTCATCAAGTTGTAACCGAAGAGGATTTGCTAGGCTATACCTATGAAGAAGGTGAAGAAGAGCGTTATGCGGGTGAACGTCTTGCAGCTTCCTATGTTAATTTTTATATTGCCAACAAGGCTGTCCTTGTTCCCCAGTTTCAAGATGTCAATGACCAAGTTGCCTTAGATATCCTCAGTAAGTGTTTCCCAGACCGTAAAGTTGTCGGAATACCAGCCAGAGATATTCTCTTGGGTGGTGGTAATATCCACTGTATTACCCAACAAATCCCAGAATAGGAGAAAAAATGAGAAATGTAAAAGTTGCAGCAATCCAGATGCAATGCGCCAAGGATGTAGCAACAAATATTCAAACAGCGGAGCGTTTAGTACGTCAGGCTGCAGAACAAGGTGCACAAATTATTCTCTTGCCCGAGTTGTTTGAACGTCCCTATTTCTGTCAGGAACGTCAGTATGACTACTACCAGTGTGCCCAGTCGGTGACAGAAAATACAGCCATTCAGCATTTTAAAGTGCTTGCTAAGGAACTAAAAGTTGTTTTACCAATTAGTTTTTATGAAAAAGATGGCAATGTCTTATATAACTCTATTGCTGTCATTGATGCAGATGGGGAAGTGCTGGGCGTTTATCGGAAAACCCACATACCAGATGACCATTATTATCAAGAAAAGTTTTATTTTACGCCTGGTAACACTGGCTTCAAGGTCTGGGATACTCGCTACGCTAAGATTGGGATTGGTATCTGTTGGGATCAATGGTTCCCTGAAACAGCGCGCTGTCTTGCTCTGAATGGTGCTGAATTGCTCTTTTATCCAACAGCCATCGGTTCAGAGCCAATTTTGGATACGGATAGTTGTGGACATTGGCAACGTACCATGCAAGGCCACGCAGCAGCAAATATTGTTCCAGTCATTGCAGCCAATCGTTATGGTTTGGAAGAAGTCACTCCTAGTGAGGAAAATGGTGGACAGAGTTCCAGTCTTGACTTCTACGGTTCCTCCTTTATGACGGATGAAACAGGAGCTATTCTAGAAAGAGCTGAAAGACAAGGTGAAGCTGTTCTGTTAGCAACTTATGACCTTGACAAGGGAGCAAGTGAACGCCTAAATTGGGGCCTGTTTCGTGATAGAAGACCAGAAATGTACCAACGAATTACGGACTAGAAGGTAAATTTCATAATAAATTTTTGATATTCACGCCTGTCTTACAAAAATGTAAGATAGGCTTTTTAAATGTAAGATGGGTGTACGATTATACGTGGATATGTATGCTATACTCTATGTAGATCAAAAAGAAAGAGGTTTATTATGAAAAAATGGAATGCGACACAGTTGAAGTATCTGATGGCTGCAATAATGGTTTTAGACCATATTCCTCATATCACAGGGATCGTTTCTCCTATGTGGGAAGGTATCTTTCACGCCTTGACCCGTTGTGTGGGAGTTTGGTTTGCTTATATGGCTATGGAAGGGTTTATCCATACAAGTAATGTAGAAAACTATCTCATCCGTCTCTGGAGTTGGGCGCTTATCATGTTCGCAGGCAATAGCCTCCTCAATACCCTATTTGCATCTAAAGGAATAATGGTCAATAACAACATTTTCTTGACTTTGGCCATCGGTGTCACCATGCTTTGGATTGGTTTTCCCAGAAAAGAGCTGGATAAAAAAGAGAAGTTGTGGCGTCGGATTGGAGTTGCTGGGCTCTTGATTTTCGGGTGTCTTTTTACTGAGGGTGGCATCACCATGCTACCATTTCTCTTGATTAGTTACACTTGTCGGAATCGTAAGGGATTGCGAAATCTCCTCTATACTCTACTTTGGGCCTTCCTGTTAGTGACTTCTATCCATACCTATGATACTTGGTACCAAACCTTGGAAATGATGCTTTACAATTCTGACTGGCTCTTTATCACCGTATTTCCTTTTATGGCACTTTATAATGGACAGAGAGGAAAGGAAACTAGCTGGAGTAAATATTTCTTTTATATTTTCTACCCGGCTCATCTATGGATCATAACTTTGATTGCTTATTTGGTTAAATAGATTCAATATTCATTAGCTCCTTCTTGCTTAAAATGTGAGAGGAGCTTTTCTGTATCTGGAATTCCTAACAAAACATGTTATAATAGTTTTAGAAAGGACTATGTTTATGGCGAGTATACTTGTAATTGAAGATAATAATGAAATCCAGGAAATCTTAAGAACCCTTCTTGCAGAGGAACACGAAGTGATCCAAGCATTTTCTGGCACAGAAGGTATAATGCAATTTGACAAAGGTGGCATTGATCTCGTTTTGCTAGATATCATGCTCCCTGGGAAAAATGGCGACCAAGTCTTACAAGCTATTCGACAAACTAGTCAGACTCCGGTCATCATGCTCACTGCTTTGGGTGATAAAAAGCTCATCAGCCAATATCTCCTAGATGGTGCCAATGATTATATAGTAAAACCTTTTGATTTAGATGAAGTTTTTGCTAGAGTCACTGTGCAATTACGCCAAAGTGGTGAACATCAGTCAGAAAATCGAAGAGAAATTGATAATCTCGTAAAAAACTTTAAAAATATCCAGTTCGATGCGGATAGTTTTGAAATAAGCAATTCTACTGAAACTATTCGCCTTGCAAAGAAAGAGTGTCAAATTCTCCAAATGTTGCTCCATCATCCTAAAAAAATCTTCACCAAGGAAGAACTCTATGAATTGATTTGGGAAGAAAGTTACCTGCCTGGAGACAATACGCTCAACACCCATCTAAGCAATCTCCGTAAAAAACTGCATCAACTGGATCCAAATCATGAGTACATTGAAACCATTTGGGGAGTTGGTGTTCGATTAAAAGGAGACAAATAGTGAATTACATTTTGATATCAATATTACTCCTTACTAACATTATTTTGGCGATTTCTTTGATTCGCTATCATATAGCAATTAGAGATTTAAGCAGACAAATTGAAGAAAAGATTCGCTCTGGTAGCATGAAGAGGATTGGGGTAAACTTCTTTTCAAAGACCATTTTGCGTCTACATAACCAAATTGAGAATCTATTTCAAGAAGTGGAACAAAATCAGTTAATCATGAAGCATGAAAAACGCACCCTAGATATGGCAATCAGTAACATCTCTCATGATATTCGGACACCTTTGACAATCGCTTCAGGATATACTCAGCAACTAATAAAACACCCCGATAATAGTCCAGAAACTTTAAGCAAAATAGCCCATCATCAGGATTTGGTTTCCAAACGTTTGGAGGCTCTTCTTGAATACCGTCATTTGATGGAAGGAGCAGTCAAACCGAAACTGGAGGAACTTGATTTATCAACTTTTATAACGAAAAAGACTTTAGCCTATTACGATGTTTTTCAAACTTCACATATTGTTCTTGATTTTAACGTTGAACCTGGATTGAAAACGACGACTGATGAGGACTTGCTTGATCGAATTATACAAAACCTCCTTGGAAATGTTCTCAAGCACGGCAAGGAGAAGGCTCGACTTTCTTTGAAAAAGGAAGAAAAGGGGCTTGTTTTGGAAATTGATAATCTAGTCAAAAAATCTATCAAGAATATAGACAATCTCAGCAATCGTTTTTATTCTGAAAATATGTCAGATACCGAAGAATCCTCTGGTTTAGGTCTCTATATTACTGAGGAATTGGTTCATCTTCTTGGAGCGGAAATGAAGCTAGCCACTGATGGAGAATGGTTTTCGGTCTTTATCTATCTTTAACAGAAGAAACCTCCTCTATATCCTAGAGGAGGTCCTTTTTATAAGCTTTTCTTCTTGAAAATAATCAGTCCACTGAAAGAGAAGAAAAGTATGACCGTTACGCAAACCGTGATGGTATAGAGAATAGATTGACTATTACTAGTCATAGCATAGGCAAAATCTAGGATTAAATATCGTAGAATTTCAATGTCTGGGAAAAGAAGCATTGGCGTAGAAAGAATGATAGAACTAATCAGATAGCCGATAAATACAGCAAGATAAGAATGAGTCAGGTAGAGAATAAAGGAAACAATCGAAAGCCAAGCGAGAAGGCAGAGAAATTGAAGGGAAATGGTTATCAATAGATTGCCAATAAATCCATCAGGCATGGTCCCAAATCCATTTAAGATAGTTGCTGGAATAAAGGCAATAACAAGGCTGGCGATGAGTTGTAAGAGAGCAATACTTGCTAGAACAAAGGATTTAGCAAGGAAAAACTCTGTACGAGAAACGCCAACTGTCAAACTATTTTTATAGAGTTTGCCGATTAAATCAACTCCAAGAACGAGGCATGTCAGGACGATGCAGAGAAAAACGAGGTTTGAACCATTGCTAGACGCGTTGATAAGAGCTTGGATGCCGTCCCAACCTTTGGTCGGAAATTCTGTTTCAGGTGTGGTATTTACTGACATCAGATGTCCTGTAGCTCCGATAGTAGCACCCATTAACATGAGAGCAAAGAGAATGAATTCTGTAATCCAGAATCCTTTGGAGCGAAAGAGACGGTAAAAATCTGCTTGAATGGTATGTATCATGATTTTTCTCCTATTCTACCAATTGTGTGAAGTATTCTTCTAGGTTTTGACGGGCATAGTAAATCTCGTCAATAGCAACATCTGCCAAAGTTAATTTCTTAAGAATCTGTTTGACATCTTGTTCATTCCCAAAGATATGGATTTCATTTTCTGGATTAACAACCTTGAACTGGAGTTGGATTTGTTCTTTCAATACTTGACATGCTCTTTCTTTATCGCTTGTTCTGAGCACAATATAATCCTCACTTAGCGTTTCAAATTCAGCTTTGCTGATTTCACGGATAATCTTACCTTGATCCAGAATACCAAAGCGACTAGCTAAGAGATAGAGTTCTGACAAGATATGGCTAGAGATGAGGATAGTTATGCCTTTGTCTTGATTGAGTCGCTGGATCATGAGGCGAAATTCTTTGATTCCAATTGGGTCAAGTCCGTTAATAGGCTCATCTAAGATAAGGAAGTCTGGTTTGGATAGAAGGGCAATGGCGATACCAAGTCTTTGTTTCATTCCTAGCGAGAAATCACGAAAGACTTTTTTACCTGTATCTGACAACCCAACATAGTCCAGTGTTTCTTGAATGACTTTATCAGCATTTGGAATATGACGTATCATACAATAATATTTCAGATTCTGGTATGCTGTTAAGTGATTATGGGCTACAGGCGATTCGATAACTGAACCTACTCGAGATAGAGCTTTGGTCCATTCATTTTGTTCTTGACTAGAAAAGAGGGAAATAGTTCCTTTATCCGCAAACAGTAGTTGTGTAATGATTTTGATAAGAGTGGTTTTCCCTGCTCCGTTTTTTCCAATTAAACCATAAATATCTCCCTCTTTTATCGTTAGACTAAGATCTTGAAGAATAGCTTGTTTACCAAATTCTTTGGTCAGTCCATGAATTTCGAGTACTGTTTTCATGATTTTCTCCTTTAGATTTATTTTTCTAACTTTAGTATAAGCTATAGAAATCAAAGAAAGCTCAAGTATTTCTAAAGAGTTTCTAAAGTTTTGTGATTCTTAAAAAAAAACAAAACCCAGTTGGCATGAACTGGGCTTCTCAATTATAAAATATACTTCTCAATCGCACGCGCAACGCCTTCTTCTTCATTGCTAGCTGTAACGTCATTAGCAAGGGATTTGACATGGTCGCTGGCATTTCCCATAGCAATGCCAAGTCCTGCAAACTGAAGCATTTCGATATCGTTATTGGCATCACCCATGGCCATAATTTCTGAGGGATCGATTTTTAAAATCTTAGCTAATCGAGAAAGAGCAGTAGCCTTAGTAGTCCCAAGAGGCATCGCTTCATAAATAACAGGCTGCGAACGAACTCCACTGAATCGTTGGCAGAGTTCCTCAGCGAACCGCTGCTCAAAATCGTCTGTTTGTTCTCTGGTTCCTAAAAACATACCTTGGAACATCCGATATTTGCCACTGGTCGCTTCCTCAAGGGAAATTTCAGTTAGGCCTGAAAAGACTAGCTTGGCATCATTTTGAACGATTTGATTAGGCTTGCCTCCGAGGACAAAATAATGTTCCTCATCAAAAAGAGTCAACTGAACATCACTTTTTTCAGCAAGGCCATAGAGGTATTCAATGTCGGCTGGACTGAGTTCCTGCCAGTCAACTAGGCCCCAGTCACTGGTCTGGTGGGTTGAACAACCGTTATTGACGATGACATACTCGTTCTGGAGGTCTAGTCCCAGTTTTTTGTAGTAGGGGAGGACACCAAAAAGCGGGCGACCTGTACAGAGAACCAGTTTGACACCTTTTTCGATAGCTTGGTGAATGGCAGTAATGTGGGCTTGTGGGATTTCCTTGGCTTCATTGAGGAGGGTTCCGTCCATATCCAAGGCTAGTAGTTTAATCATAAGACTTCCTTTTCTAGGTGTTTTGCTTTTATTATAGCATATTTTGGAAATAAGGAGACAGAATCTTCTGTTAAAACATGGTATAATAAATGGTAATGAAAAAATCAAACGAGGCTGAGATGAAATTACTCTATACTGATATTCGGACTTCTTTGACTGAAATTTTAACGAGAGAGGCGGAAGAGCTAGTTGCTGCTGGCAAGCGGGTCTTCTACATTGCCCCCAACTCTCTTTCTTTTGAAAAGGAACGCGCCGTGCTGGAATGCTTGTCCCAGCAGGCTTCTTTTGCGATTACTGTTACGCGTTTTGCTCAAATGGCTCGTTACCTGGTTTTAAATGATTTGCCAGCTAAGACGAGCCTAGATGACATCGGGCTTGGGATGGCTTTTTATAAATGCCTTGCGGAACTCGATCCCAAGGACTTGCGAGTTTATGGTGCTATTAAACAAGATCCTCAATTTATCCAGCAGTTGATTGAACTTTATCATGAGATGACGACTGCTCAGATGAGCTTTTTGGACTTGGAAAGTTTAACAGATGAGGATAAGCGGGCAGACTTACTCTTGATTTTTGAGAAAGTGACTGCTTATCTCAATCAAAGCCAGTTGGCTCAGGGGAGTCAGTTGTCCCATTTGATTGAGGCTATTGAGAATGACAAGGTGAGTAGTGATTTTAGTCAGATTGCCTTAGTCATTGACGGATTTACCCGTTTTTCTGCTGAGGAAGAGCGTGTAGTGGATCTACTCTATGGCAAGGGTGTTGAGATTATAATTGGAGCTTATGCAAGCAAGAAAGCCTATACCAGTCCGTTCACTGAAGGTAATCTCTATCAAGCCAGTGTGGAATTCCTCCATCATTTGGGGGCAAAATACCAAACACCTGCTCAGGATCGTTCTCAGACACATGAGAAAATGGATAGTTTTGACAAGGCTTCTCGTTTGCTGGAGTCTTCTTATGACTTCTCAGAACTCGCTTTAGATGTCGATGAGAAGGACCGTGAAAACTTGCAAATCTGGTCTTGTTTGACGCAAAAAGAGGAGTTGGAATTGGTAGCCCGTAGCATTCGTCAGAAATTACATGACCATCCAGAACTGAGTTACAAGAATTTCCGTATTTTGCTGGGGGATGTGGCTTCTTACCAGTTATCACTGAAAACTATTTTTGACCAGTATCAGATTCCTTTCTATCTTGGTAGAAGTGAATCCATGGCTCACCACCCTTTGACTCAGTTTGTCGAATCTATTTTGCGTTTGAAACGCTACCGTTTTCGTCAGGAGGATTTGATTAATCTCCTCAGAACTGGTCTGTATACTGACCTTAGTCAAGCGGATATTGATGCTTTTGAGCAATATCTCCGCTATCTTGGCATCAATGGCTTGCCTGCTTTTCAGCAGACCTTCACAAAATCCCACCACGGAAAATTTGATTTAGAGCGTTTAAATTCTCTTCGTCTGCGAGTTTTGGCTCCACTTGAAACTTTATTTGCCAGTCGGAAGCAAAAGACTGAAAATCTCTTGCAAAAGTGGAATACTTTTCTAAAAAATGCTGCTTTAAGCAAGCAGATGCAAGAATTGACAGCTACTATGGAAACTCTAGAACAGGAGAGACAAGCCGAAGTTTGGAAGGCTTTCTGCCATGTTTTAGAACAATTTGCGACCGTTTTTGCTGGTTCACAAGTTAGCCTGGAGGATTTCCTAGCTTTGCTCCATTCTGGGATGAGTTTGTCCCAGTATCGCACCATTCCAGCAACAGTAGACACCGTTCTGGTGCAGAGTTACGATCTGATTGCCCCTCTGACCGCTGACTTTGTCTATGTCATCGGGCTGACTCAGGATCATTTACCAAAAATCTCGCAAAACACCAGTCTGTTGACAGACGAAGAACGACAAAGCCTAAACCAAACGACTAAAGAGGGTGCGCAATTACTGATTGCAAGTAGTGAAAACCTCAAGAAAAATCGCTACACCATGCTTTCTTTAGTCAATGCTGCCCGTAAGCAGTTGGTGTTATCCGCTCCAAGTCTCCTCAATGAAAATGAGAGCAAGGAATCAGCCTATCTTCAGGAACTGGTAAATTTTGGATTTAGCCGGATAGAGAAGAAGATTCATCACAAAGGCCTGTCTAAGGATGATATGGGGTCATATCATAGTCTCTTATCTAGTCTAGTTGCCTATCATCAGCAAGCTACTTCTAGTGAAAATGAGCAAGATGTGACCTTTGTCAAGGTTCTGGCGCGTGTGATGGGGAAAAAACTTGATCAAAAAGGCCTTGCCAATCCTGCTCTTCCAACCAGTCCAAGTAGCAAGCCATTAGAGAAAGAGACCTTGCAGGCTCTCTACCCTGCTGACAAAGAGTTTTACCTGTCTACGTCTGGTTTGACAGAGTTTTACCGCAATGAATATAGTTATTTCCTCCGTTATGTCTTAGGTTTGCAGGAAGAATTGCGCCTTCGTCCAGATGCTCGCAGTCATGGGAATTTCTTGCATCGTATTTTTGAACGTGCCTTGAAACTGCCTGATGAAGATTCCTTTGACCAACGTCTGGAACAAGCTATTCAAGAAACCAGTCAGGAACGGGAATTTGAAGCTATTTATCAGGAAAGTTTGGAAGCCCAATTTACCAAGGAAGTTCTGCTTGATGTTGCTCGGACTACTGGCCACATCCTTCGTCATAATCCAGCTATCGAAACTATCCAAGAGGAGGCAACATTTGGTGGCAAGGACCAGGCCTTTATTCAATTGGATAATGGTCGTAATGTCCATGTGCGAGGCAAGGTTGACCGAATCGACCGTTTGAAAGCTGATGGAGCACTGGGAGTGGTAGACTACAAGTCTAGTTTGACCCAGTTCCAGTTTCCTAATTTCTTCAATGGGCTTAATTCCCAGTTGCCAACCTATCTTGCTGCCCTAAAAAGAGAAGAGGAGCAGAACTTTTTCGGTGCCATGTACTTGGAAATGGCTGAACCTGTCCAATCTCTGTTGACCGTTAAGAATTTAGCTGGAGCAGTAGCAGAAGCCAGCAAGTCAATGAAATATCAGGGACTCTTTTTAGAAAAAGAAAGCAGTCACTTGGGCGAATTTTACAACAAAAACAAGGCTAATCAGCTGACAGACGAGGAATTTCAGCTCTTACTAGAATATAATGCCCATCTGTACAAGAAGGCAGCTGAGAAAATCTTAAAGGGCCAGTTCGCCATCAATCCCTATACAGAAAATGGCAGAAGTATTGCCCCGTACGTTCAGCAACACCAAGCCATCACTGGCTTTGAGGCTAATTACCATTTAGGTCAAGCTCGTTTCCTAGAGAAGTTGGACTTATCTGATGGCAAGCGTCTGGTCGGAGAAAAACTCAAGCAAGCTTGGTTTGAGAAAATGAGAGAGGAGTTGAATCGATGAAGCCCATTTCTTTTTTAACTGAGGAAGAAATTCAAAAACTGCAAGAAGCAGAAGCGAGTTCGAACAAGGAACAGAAGAAAACTGCCGAGCAAATTGAAGCCATTTATACGGCAGGGCAAAATATCCTAGTTTCAGCGTCTGCTGGTTCAGGGAAGACCTTTGTTATGGCCGAGCGCATTCTTGACCAATTAGCCCGTGGTGTAGAAATCAGTCAACTCTTTATCTCGACCTTTACCGTTAAGGCTGCTACTGAACTCAAAGAGCGCTTGGAGAAAAAAATCAGCCAACAAATCCAAGAAAGTAACGATGTCGATCTCAAACAACACTTGGGACGCCAGTTGGCAGATCTACCAAACGCTGCCATCGGAACCATGGACTCTTTCACACAAAAGTTTCTCGGCAAACATGGCTATCTGATTGATATTGCACCAAATTTTCGTATTTTACAAAATGAAAGTGAACAGTTAATCTTAAAAAACGAAGTTTTTCGTCAAGTTTTTGAAGCCCATTACCAAGGTGAGAATAAAGAGAAATTTAGTAGCTTAGTGAAGAACTTTGCTGGACGTGGCAAGGATGAACGAGGTCTACGCCAACAAGTCTACAAAATCTATGATTTCCTTCAATCCACCAGTAGTCCCCAAAAATGGCTGAACGAGTCTTTCCTCAAAGGGGTTGAAGAAGCTGACTTTGCAAATGAAAAAGGCAAGCTAACTGAGCAAATCAAGCAGGCACTTTGGGACTTGGAAAGTTTCTTCCGTTATCATCTGGATAACGATGCCAAGGAGTTTCCCAAAGCTGCCTATTTAGAAAATGTGCAGCTGGTTCTGGATGAAATTAGCTCCTTAAATCAAGAGTCCGATAGCCAGGCTTATCGAGCAGTGCTTGAGCGTATTGTCGTCATTTCTAAGGAGAAAAATGGTCGAGCTCTAGCTAACTCCAGTCGTAAGGCCGATTTGAAGCCACTGGCTGATGCCTATAACGATGAGAGAAAGACCCAGTTTGCTAAACTAGGACAACTGTCAGATCAGATAACCATTCTCGACTATCAAGAGCGTTATCATGAAGATACCTGGGATCTAGCTAAAACCTTCCAAACCTTTATGAGTGATTTTGTGGAGGCTTATCGTGAACGTAAACGCCAAGAAAATGCCTTTGAATTTGCTGATATCAGTCATTACACCATTGAGATTTTAGAGAATTTTCCGCAAGTCCGCGAGGCTTATCAGGAACGATTCCACGAAGTCATGGTCGATGAGTATCAGGATACCAATCACATTCAAGAACGGATGCTGGAATTGCTGTCGAATGGTCACAATCGCTTTATGGTGGGAGATATCAAGCAGTCCATCTACCGTTTCCGTCAGGCAGACCCGCAGATTTTCAATGAGAAATTCCAACGCTATGCGCAAAATCCTCAAGAAGGCAAGTTGATTCTCCTCAAGGAAAATTTCCGTAGTAGTTCAGAAGTGCTGTCAGCTACCAATGATGTTTTTGGGCGCCTTATGGACCAAGATGTCGGCGAAATCAACTATGACAGCATGCACCAGCTTGTTTTTGCCAATACCAAACTAACTCCTAATCCATGCAACAAGGCAGAATTTCTCCTCTACGATAAGGACGATAGTGGGCAAGAGGAAGAAGAGAACCAAACAGAAACAAAACTCACAGGAGAAATGCGCCTGGTCATCAAGGAGATTCTTACACTTCATCAGGAGAAAAGTGTTGCCTTCAAAGAAATAGCCCTTTTGACCTCTAGTCGCAGTCGAAATGACCAGATTCTCCTCGCCCTGTCTGAGTACGGAATTCCAGTTAAAACCGACGGTGAGCAAAACAATTATCTCCAATCCCTAGAAGTACAAGTCATGCTAGACACTCTTCGTGTCATCCACAATCCTCTGCAAGACTATGCTCTGGTTGCGCTGATGAAGTCTCCTATGTTTGGTTTTGATGAGGATGAGTTGGCACGCTTGTCCCTTCAGAAAATAGAAGATAAGGTCCAAGAAAATCTCTATGAGAAACTTGTTAATGCTCAAAAACTCGCAACAAGTCAGAAAAACTTGATTCATAAATCTCTAGCGGAAAAATTAAATCAGTTCATGGATATCTTGGATTCTTGGCGCTTGTATGCCAAAACCCACTCTCTCTATGACTTGATTTGGAAGATTTATAATGACCGTTTTTACTATGACTATGTTGGAGCCTTGCCAAACGGACCTGCTAGACAGGCTAATCTCTATGCACTAGCTCTACGAGCTGACCAGTTTGAAAAGAGTAATTTCAAGGGCTTGTCGCGTTTTATACATACGATTGACCAAGTCCTAGAAGCCCAGCACGATCTTGCGAGCGTGGCCGTCGCACCGCCAAAAGATGCTGTAGAACTTATGACCATTCACAAGAGTAAAGGACTAGAGTTTCCTTATGTCTTTATCCTCAACATGGATCAGGACTTCAACAAACAAGACTCGATGTCAGACGTCATTCTCAGTCGTCAAAATGGGTTTGGTGTCAAATACATTGCTAAGGTGGAAACAGGAGCAGTGGAAGCACACTATCCTAAAACCATTAAACTCTCCATTCCCAGCCTTACCTATACGCAGAATGAGAAAGAACTGCAATTGGCTAGCTATTCAGAGCAAATGCGTCTGCTGTATGTTGCCATGACGCGGGCTGAGAAAAAGCTCTATCTTGTCGGTAAGGGGTCTCGTGAAAAGCTAGAAGCCAAGGAATACCCAGCAGCAAACAATGGAAAATTAGATAGCAATACCAGACTGCAAGCAAGAAATTTCCAAGATTGGATTTGGGCTATCAGCAAAGTATTTGCCAAGGATAATCTCAACTTTAGCTATTGTTTTATTGGCGATGATCAGTTGACTAGAGAAGCTATCGGAGAATTGGAAAACAAGAGCCCTCTACAAGATAGTTCTCAAGCAGACAACCGCCAGTCAGAAACCATCAAAGAAGCTTTGGAAATGCTGAAAGAGGTAGAAGTTTATAATACTCTTCACCGCGCAGCCATTGAGCTTCCTAGTGTCCAAACTCCAAGTCAGATCAAGAAATTCTACGAACCGGTTATGGATATGGAAGGGGTAGAAATTGCTGGTCAAAGTCAATCACCAGAGAAGAAAATCAGCTTTGATTTACCAGATTTTTCAACCAAAGAAAAGGTAACTGGAGCAGAAATTGGTAGTGGCACTCATGAACTTATGCAGAGAATTGACCTCAGTCAGCAACCAACCCTTGCTAGCCTGACAGAAATACTCAAACAGGTTCAGACTAGTCCAGCTGTTAGGGAAAAGATCAACCTTTCTAAAATCCTAGCTTTCTTTGACACACCACTTGGTCAGGAGATTCTCGCTAATACCGACCATCTCTACCGCGAGCAACCTTTCTCCATGCTCAAAAAAGATCAAAAGAGTCAGGAAGACTTCGTTGTTCGTGGGATCTTGGACGGATATCTGCTTTATGAGAATCGTATCGTTCTTTTCGACTACAAAACAGACCGTTATGATGAACCAAGTCAACTCATAGACCGCTATCGTGGTCAGTTAGCCTTATACGGAGAAGCATTATCACGAGCCTATTCGATTGAAAATATTGAAAAATACTTGATCTTACTCGGCAAAGACGAGGTTCAAGTTGTAAAAGTATAACCTAGAAAGGAGACCTCATGACACTTCCAGTTAGAAAATCCCTGCACGATGCGGTTTTACAGGCTTCAAAAGCCGATACTTGGGAACAAGCTACCAAGGAATGGAATGAAGTTTCCTTGATTTTTAATGGCATTGGCCGTAGCAATTGTGTCTGCGGTAATGCTATAAAATACGCCTACGAACTCTTTAACAATGTCACTGGTCAACGTCTCTTTCCTATCGGAAGCGACTGTGTTCGTCATTTTCATCGACTGACTTTAGAGCAGCAACTCGAAGAGGAAGATAAGCTTCTCAGAAAACTTGAAAATCTGACTAGAAAGGCTCAGAAAAAGGAAAAAATCAAGGTCAATAAAAGCGATTTTGACGAACGACTTTTAAAATGGTTTTGGGAAAAAGGTGTTTTCAAAGCCAATCGTGGCAATCAATTTGCACCTGAGAAAGATTATCAGCTCTTCCTAGAGGTCTTTCAGGGCGGAAGTTGGACCAAGGCAGATCCAAAGAAGAAGGCTCGTATGGAAGAAGTGCTGGAAAAGTGTATCAAACCTTTTCTACTTGGTAAGACCGATGACCAACTCTACCTTGTCAAACTAGGCAAGGAGAAAATCGACTACGAGCAGCATTTACGGATTCAGGCAGAGAAGGAACGCAAGAAAAGAGATAAAATCGCCAAGCAATACGCTGACAATCTCATTCTTGCCATGGGGCCGGCAGAACGTGCCTACCAAGATTATTTTGGCTTTACAGAAACCTTGACCCTAGAAGAACGAAAGTGGGAAAAAATCCTCTTTGGAAAAAATAGAGACGAACGGGCTATCAAGGCTAAACAAAACCAGAAGGAGCTGGAAAAGGATCAGCGAATTGCAAATCAAGATCCTATTGAACGAAAGCAGAAGCAGACTTGGCTTCTTAATTCTTATTTTCGGGATTTACCTGATGAAAAAGCTAGATTTTCTCGACTCCTATTAGAATATCGAAAAAGGGGAGAAATACCCTTTTCAGATGATTACTTATCTGAGCATCTCATCGATTTTTTCTACAAGATGAAAGCCTTTGAGTTTGAAATTGCACCAGAACAAGTCCGCGATTTTCTAAAAGAATGCCTTCAGGCAGAACATCTATCATCTGCACAAGAAAGCTGGATTAGAGGAATTCTTCTCAATTGCCTTCACCCGTTCTTAAATAGGTTACTCATATAGAAAAAATCCTACCTTGTCTATGCATGGTAGGATTTAAGTATCACCAAATATGTACTGGTAAAGTTGGACGACTTTCTGAAAACATTGTGTGTCCATTCTTGTTATTTTTTGAGCATTACGAATCCGAAAATCAAATGTATATAGTTGAAATGGATTGACAGCGCCATCTACCTTATCCGACGAGACAGGAACGAGGAAGCCTTTTTCTGCCAAACGTTGTTGGCCATGAGTGATGGGACAGACAGCCACAAAACCAGTTTGCAAGGCATATTCTCTCCTAGACACAACCAAGGCAGGGCGCCGTTTCTGAATCTCCCGACCAATTGATGGATCAAAGTCCAGCCAAATGATATCCTGCTTTTCAGGAATATACTCAGATTTCGCTATCAAGTGACCTTACCCCTTCAAAATCGTTTGTCATTCTCAAATCAGTAATCCCATCAAAAGGATCTTTCAGTTTTGGAGCTAAGACAATGACTCCGTCAATCCCTTTGTAGACAACCATTTCTTGACCTTCTGTCATACCTAAATTTTTAGGAATGGTCACAGTGAGAGAATTTCCCACCTTCCGAGTCTTTACTGTATTCATCACTCTACCTCCACGAAATCGTATATACAAAGTATATACCAAACGGAAAATAAAGTCAAGCAAACGTTTAATTACATAAATTAAGTTATGTGCTATAGTATGATTTTATTTTAGTCAAAGCCTGTGCAAAAGCACCTAATTTATGATAGAATAGATGGTGAGAAAGAAAACGTTTTATTACGTTTTTTTAGTCGGAAGGGGAAAATATTATGGCTACTATTCAATGGTTTCCGGGCCACATGTCTAAGGCTCGGCGACAGGTTCAGGAGAATTTAAAATTTGTTGATTTTGTGACAATTTTGGTGGATGCGCGTCTACCTTTATCTAGTCAAAATCCTATGTTAAATAAAATTGTTGGTGATAAACCAAAACTCTTGATTTTGAACAAGGCAGACCTGGCTGATCCAGCAATGACCAAAGAATGGCGTCAGTACTTTGAATCACAGGGAATTCAAACACTGGCTATCAATTCCAAAGAGCAAGTGACTGTAAAAGTTGTGACAGATGCAGCGAAAAAACTCATGGCTGACAAGATTGCTCGTCAGAAAGAACGTGGTATTCAAATTGAAACCTTGCGTACCATGATTATCGGAATTCCAAATGCTGGCAAATCAACCCTGATGAACCGTTTGGCTGGAAAAAAGATTGCGGTGGTCGGCAATAAACCAGGTGTTACCAAGGGGCAACAATGGCTCAAAACTAATAAAGACCTTGAAATCTTAGACACACCAGGGATTCTCTGGCCTAAGTTTGAGGATGATGCTGTCGCACTCAAACTAGCCCTAACAGGAGCCATTAAAGACCAGTTGCTTCCTATGGATGAAGTGACCATTTTTGGTCTCAATTATTTCAAAGAACATTATCCTGATAAGCTAGCTGAACGTTTTAAACAAATGAAAATTGAAGAAGAAGCTCCTGTTATCATCATGGATATGACACGTGCCCTCGGTTTCCGAGATGACTACGACCGCTTTTACAGTCTCTTCGTGAAGGAAGTCCGTGATGGAAAACTCGGTAACTACACCTTAGATACATTGGACGACATCGATGACGACGATTAAAGAAATCAGAGAACTTCTTGCTACTGTCAAAGACTTAGACAATCCTCTTTTTCTGGAATTCGAAAAAGATACTCGCTCTGGAGTTCAAAAGGAAATCAACAAGCGTAAAAAAGCCATTCAGGCAGAACTGGATGAGGATCATCGTTTGGAATCCATGCTGTCCTATGAAAAAGAACTTTACAAGCAAGGAATGACCTTTATAGCAGGTGTTGACGAGGTCGGCCGTGGTCCTCTTGCTGGTCCTGTAGTCGCTGCAGCCGTTATTTTACCTAAAAATTGTAAGATTAAAGGTCTTAACGATAGCAAGAAAATTCCTAAAAAGAAACATCTTGAAATTTTCCAAGCTGTTCAAGACCAAGCCTTGGCAATCGGTGTCGGTATTATGGATAATCAAATCATTGACCAAGTCAATATCTATGAAGCGACCAAACTGGCCATGAAAGAAGCAATCTCTCAACTCAGCCCCCAACCTGAGCACCTCTTGATTGATGCCATGCAGCTTGATTTACCAATTTCACAAACAGCAATTATCAAAGGAGATGCTAACTCCCTCTCTATCGCAGCTGCATCTATAGTGGCCAAGGTGACACGGGATAATATTATGAAGGACTATGACAACCAATATCCTGGATATGATTTCGCTGCCAATGCTGGATATGGAACTGCTAAACACTTAGAAGGTCTCGAAAAACTAGGAGTTACTCCCATTCATCGAACCAGTTTTGAACCTGTCAAAACACTGGTTTCAACTAAGAAAGATAAGTAAGAGGAAATGATTATGGAGGAACAGTCAGAAACACTCAGTTCCAAGAAAGAATTCGCCTTTGCCTCAAGTACCATATTATCCCAAGTTGGACGAGGAATCATTGTTGGTCTCGTTGTCGGGCTAATCGTCGGATCCTTTCGTTTCTTAATCGAAAAGGGCTTCCATCTGATACAAGGACTCTATCAAGATCAAGCGCACCTAGTGCGCAATCTTTTTTTCATTGGTCTATTTTATGTAATAGTTTGCTGGCTCAGTGCGAAACTAACTCGGTCAGAAAAAGATATCAAGGGTTCAGGAATTCCTCAAGTCGAAGCAGAATTAAAAGGGCTCATGACTCTTAACTGGTGGAGTGTTCTCTGGAAAAAATATATTCTAGGGATTCTTGCTATTGCCAGTGGCCTTATGCTGGGACGAGAAGGGCCAAGTATTCAACTTGGAGCAGTTGGTGGTAAAGGCATTGCTAAGTGGCTAAAATCCAGTCCAGTTGAAGAACGCTCCTTGATTGCCAGTGGTGCTGCAGCAGGATTAGCAGCTGCCTTTAATGCACCGATTGCAGGCCTCCTCTTTGTTGTAGAAGAAGTCTATCACCATTTTTCCCGCTTTTTCTGGGTCTCAACTCTAGCAGCCAGTCTCGTAGCAAACTTTGTCTCACTACTCATATTTGGCCTAACACCCGTACTGGATATGCCAGACAACATTCCTCTCATGACTCTAGACCAGTATTGGATTTACCTAGTTATGGGAGTTTTTCTCGGGCTCTCTGGTTTTCTCTATGAAAAAGCTGTACTCAATGTTGGTCGAATTTATGATTGGCTTGGTCAAAAAATCCATTTGGATAGAGCTTATTATCCAATCCTAGCCTTTATCCTTATCATACCAGTCGGGATTTTCTTGCCACAAATCCTTGGTGGTGGAAATCAGGTCGTTCTTTCCCTAACTGAGCAAGATTTTAGTTTCCAAGTTCTTTTAGCTTACTTTTTGATTCGCTTTGTGTGGAGCATGATTAGCTATGGAAGTGGCCTCCCAGGAGGAATCTTCCTTCCCATTCTGGCGCTTGGTTCCTTACTTGGTGCCCTAGTTGGTGTCATTTGTGTCAACCTTGGACTTGTCAGTCAGGAGCAATTCCCTATATTTGTCATTTTAGGAATGAGTGGCTACTTTGGAGCAATATCCAAGGCTCCCTTAACTGCTATGATACTCGTAACCGAGATGGTAGGGGACATTCGCAATCTCATGCCACTTGGATTGGTAACCCTAGTTGCCTATATCATCATGGATTTACTTAAAGGTGCGCCAGTCTATGAGGCCATGCTAGAAAAAATGCTGCCAGAAGAAGCGACAGATGAAGGAGAAGTCACCCTCATAGAAATCCCTGTGTCTGACAAAATCGCTGGAAAACAGGTTCATGAGCTCAACTTGCCACATAACGTACTCATCACCACCCAAGTCCATAATGGCAAAAGTCAAACCGTTAACGGCTCAACTAGAATGTATCTGGGTGATATGATTCACCTAGTGATTCCAAAAAGTGAAATTGGGAAAGTAAAAGATTTGTTGCTGTAGGATAATGTGTTTACATAAATTTTATTACGTATATTTAAAAATAAGGAAAAAAATTTTATGGTTAAATAGCAAATCATCAGCATAAAAGATAAAATTAAGCTAAATTTCAAGTTCAAGTTATCCAGAAAGAAAAAATTATCTAGGTGACTTGTAGTCCAAACACTTTTTAGGATTGTTGTTAATCCAATTTTCGATGTAGGCGACTTCTTTAGGAGTCGTTATAACGATTACTTTAAGTAGCTATTTGTGTGTCAATTTTTTAAAGAAGAACAGTTTTTTTGGGGAAAGAATATGCAGGTATTTCTTAAAGCGGACGTATTCCTTTCCATTATACACAGTGATGGATAGAGTCTTGCTTTGTCTGAATAATAAGGGGGGCATTGAAACGTAAAATTTTCTTTCAATTGTTAATAGAAAACTATGAACATTTATTTAATAGAAGATTTACTATATAATTTTAGGAATATTGGATAGTAAATTATATTATAGAGTTTTCATTACTTTTCATACACTCTTCATACATCTAGTATGGTATAATAAAGTATCGTATAAATTGGGAAATTTCCTATGAAGGTAATTGTTTAAACTTTAAAGAAACTTTCATTTAAATATTAAAGAGAATGAGTGAATTGTTGAGTACTACATTCAAAAGTTAGATAAAAGAATTCAATTAAATAACGTCTTCATATTTTATCAATTTACGACTAAATGCTTACCTTACTTAAGGTTGTTTATTTTTAATTCCAACTAAAATATTTAGTTAATTTTTTTATATTTGTAAAGGAGATAATATGACCAAGTTAAATTGGGAACAACTTTTTTTTGATGTTAGAATTCGTGATCTTTATAATCATAATAATAATAATAATAAATTTTCCTCAAACATTGTTGATATACAGAATGAATTTGATAGAGACTATGCTAGAATTATATATTCTTCGTCGGTTAGACGACTTCAAGATAAAACTCAAGTTTTTCCACTACAGCAAAATGATTTTATTAGAACTAGGTTAACACATTCTTTAGAAGTATCTTCACTAAGTGAATCTATGGGGTGGCAAATAGCTCACATTTTACATACAAGAAATGTAGAAGGATTTGAAGATTTAAAACAACTAAAGCGTCTCCCTTCTCTATTGAAGGTCTCAGGATTATTACATGATTTAGGAAATCCTCCTTTTGGTCATTTTGGCGAATATGTTATCAAAAATTGGTTCTCAAATTTTTTTAATGAAGATTCAAAAGAAAATAATAAACTAAACTATAGTACTTTAAAATCAGAAGAAAATATGATAACAGAAGAGCAAAAATGTGATTTTAAATACTTTGATGGTAATGCACAAGGTATTAGAATTTTATCACGATTGCAGCTTTTGAATGATGAATTTGGAGCTAATTTAACTTTAGCAACTTTAGCAACACTTATGAAGTATCCATGGTCTTCTTCAAATGTAAAGTGCAAGGGTGAAAATAAAAATATAGGGAAAGAAAAGTTTGGATATATGTATTCTGAGAAAACAATTAATCAGTTTATACTTGAAAATATGATGAATAATAAAGAAGAAGTCAGACATCCAGCAACTTTTATTTTAGAAGCAGCAGATGATATCGCATATATTATGGCTGATTTAGAAGATAGTGTAAAAAAACGTTTAATCACTTGGAATGATATTTATAGTAAAGAATTCAAAAGTGTTATAGAAAATTCAATTTCTGAGTTAGCTAAACACTTTGATAAAATTGGTAGATTTAAATATCAGGAACGTTTTGATAATTTTTCTAATACAATCAACAAGCTCAGTAAAGATATTCCTGATTATGATTTAATTTGTTCCCAAAATTTAAAATCATTTTTACAATCAATAATGATTTATGTTGTAATTGATAGATTTACTGATGAAGTTTATGACCAAATAATGTCTGGTAATTTCAAAAATGAAGCGCTCCTTAATATTGAACCACTGGAAAATATATTAAAGCATATAAAAGATTTAATTTTTAAAAAAGCTTTCTCATCAGCTGAAGTTTTGGAATTAGAATTAGTTGGCGATACGGTAATTACTAAATTATTAGATTTATTTATCCCTGCTATATTAAAAATTTCATGTAAAAATTCTACTAAAACTAAAAAAGAAGAGAAGTTAGTAAGACTTATTTCGGATAATTTCCTCTATGTTCAGTGTTTACCTAAGTTATTAAAAGATAAAGACTGGCGTATACATATTAAAGAATTAACAGACTATGAAAAAATTCAAATCGTTGTTGACTATATTTCGGGAATGACAGATTCTTATGCTGTATCTTTACATAAAAAACTTATGAACGGTAGAATGTAATATCATGACAAATAAATTGAATTCAGATATTCAAATTAATATAAAGAAAGATTTAGAGAACTTAAATATCGCTTACTTTATTGAAAAATTGAACAAAGTGAGTGAAGTAATTATTTTTGGCGGATATATTAGAGATAAATATTTGCATGTTAAAGAACAATCTAGGGATATTGATATTGTAGTAATTTTAAAAGACAAAAAAGTAAGTTTATACGATATCATAAGAGAAGAAACAAATAAAGATATTCGTATTAATGCATTTGGCGGATATAAAATATTTTTTGAAAAAATAGAGGTAGATATTTGGGAATTAAAAGATACTTGGGCATTTAAACATAACCAACAACCTGTTAGAAATCCTAAATGGCGTGAACTAACAAATACTGTTTACACAAATATGGATTCAATAGCTTTTAATTATTCTACAGGAAGTCTAGAAATCTCTTCTGTTTTTAAAATAGATAAAACTCAAAAATATACATATGTAAAACACGTATCTAAAGTCAATCCAGATAAGGAACTTATTCTTGCTAAACTTTTAGTTTACAGAAAAAAATATGAAAACTATCTCCCTGAGTTTAAATTTGATAAATCAATCCAACAAGAATATATAAATTTAAGAAAGAATAATAATTTACAAATTCTATATGATAAGCAACTTAGAAAATATAAAAAAGAATATTTTACACTTTCTGAACTCAAAAAATTAGTTGATTCATTTAAATTTTAAATTAACAGCTCTTTGTCAACTGTATGTAGCGGGTTGAATAAAAGCTAAGTTCTGGAGAGGATAATTGATGTCTTCTCCATTTTTATATTCAGAGCGATAAAAATTCGTTCCTTAAAGTTGTCAAAGTTCCTAAAACCAAAGGCATTACGCTTGGTAAGTTTGATGAGATTATTCGTTGTTTCTAATTTGGCATTGGAATAAGGTAATTGAAGGGCCTTAATAATCTTGTATTTATCCTTGAGAAAGGTTTTAAAGACAGTCTGGAAAAAAAATAGACCTGCTTTAGATAGATCCATAAATAATCGTTTTTTTCTTAACACTCAAGCGTTATCATTTTTGTCAATCATGAACTAAGAGATTCTAATTATTAGATTAGTGATTGAATCTTGCATTCCAATATATCCTCTACAACATTTTTCCGAAAAACTATAATTTTCTTGAAAAATAAATATGTCTATGCTATACTACTAGTAGACTTAATTATGGAGAAAATACATGAAACGTGAGATTTTACTAGAACGAATCGACAAACTAAAACAAATCATGCCCTGGTATGTTCTGGAATACTACCAATCTAAGCTTGCTGTTCCCTACAGTTTTACGACCTTGTACGAATACCTCAAGGAATACGATCGATTTTTCAGCTGGGTTTTAGAGTCTGGGATTTCAAATGCTGATAAAATGTCTGATATTCCTTTATCGATCTTGGAAAATATGTCTAAAAAAGACATGGAATCCTTTATCCTATATCTACGAGAACGACCTTTGCTGAATGCTAATACAACCAAACAAGGTGTCTCTCAGACGACCATCAATCGTACCTTGTCAGCACTATCTAGTCTTTATAAGTATCTAACCGAGGAAGTTGAAAACGACCAGGGAGAACCTTATTTCTATCGTAATGTAATGAAGAAAGTTTCAACCAAGAAAAAGAAAGAAACCCTTGCTGCCAGAGCTGAAAACATCAAGCAAAAACTCTTTCTAGGTGATGAAACAGAAGGTTTTTTAACTTATATTGACCAAGAGTATCCTCAACACCTCTCAAATCGTGCCTTATCTTCTTTTAATAAGAATAAAGAGCGAGATTTAGCAATTATCGCCCTTCTCTTGGCGTCTGGTGTCCGCTTATCTGAAGCTGTTAATCTGGATCTAAGAGACCTTAATCTCAAAATGATGGTTATAGATGTCATTAGAAAAGGTGGCAAACGTGACTCGGTCAATGTCGCTGCCTTTGCAAAACCCTATCTAGAGAATTATCTAACCATTCGAAATCAACGCTATAAGACGGAAAAGACAGATACAGCACTCTTTCTGACCTTATATCGTGGTGTTCCCAATCGTATCGATGCTTCCAGCGTTGAAAAGATGGTTGCTAAATACTCTGAGGACTTCAAAGTCCGTGTAACTCCCCACAAACTGCGCCATACGCTAGCAACTAGACTCTATGATGCAACTAAATCGCAAGTTTTGGTTAGCCATCAGCTAGGACATGCCAGCACACAAGTCACTGACCTCTATACCCATATCGTTAATGATGAGCAAAAGAATGCTTTGGATAGTTTGTAAAATACATAAAATTAATTATGTAAATTAAAGATTACTTAAAAACGAAAGACCAATTCCTATTATCTTTCGTTTTTTGTTTATTTAAACTCAATCCAGTAGTTACGATGGGGCTCGATTATTACTGGATTACCCCAAAAGGCTTTCAGATAAGCTAAATTTGCGTGGCTTACTGGTCTTTTTGCATCATTATATTGCTCAGCGCTCTCTTTAGTTAGAAAGCATTTTACTGCTTCATAAGAAGTTCCATCAGCTGATTCTCTTTCGATTCGCATATACGAAATTTCGTCACCTTTTTTAAGACTGTCAGTCAACAGTTTACCAATAAAATACACTGTCTTATCCTTCATCAGTTCATAAGCTTTACCATTTTCCAGTCGGTTATTTGCTGCAGCGTACATAATACAAAAACTATCAACAATGTCTTTCAAAGGCATTAAGTCCTCTTTCTTTACTTTGATTTCATCGGGAAGAAGACCGCCAATTATAAGATTTTGGAAATAGGCTTGCTGGATTACATTATCTAAAGCCATTCCTAAAGGTATTTGAACAGCTTGGTATCCTAAAGGCTGAAGATCTTTGTATTTTTTGTCATAATGTTCTTGTGTGATACTTATATTTAAACTTTCTGTTTGGGAAATTTCTTCATTTCTATAAAAAGCAACAACATTGCGGTCTAACTGTTCAAATAGATTAAGACTTTCTACTGGAATTTCTAACATTAATGAATAACTCCTTTTCATTTTTCCTCTCAATTATACTCTAATCAGATTGATTATCAAGTCTAAATGTAATAAAAGAATCCATCTTAAATGGATTCTTTTATTATCCTACTACTGCTTCAGCGATTTCTTCACGGCTAATGCCAGCAAAGTAGCGTGTGATGTCAATAGTTTCTAGGGCTTTAAGAACATCTTCGCGTTCGTATTTCACGCCACGAAGGACATCTTCTACAGCTGCAACGTCTTCGATACCAAAGAAGTCTCCATAAATCTTGATATCTTGGATTTTTGATTCAATGACGTTAGCAAAAATTTCAACCTTACCACTGGTGAATTTTGTTCCACGACGGACGTTAAATTCAGGTGATTTACCGTAGTTCCAGTCCCAAGTACCGAACTTGGTATCCTTGATACGGTTAATTTCGGCCAATTCTTGCTCAGAAAAAACGTATTCTGTCATCTCAGGATACTCTTTTTTCATGTATTCCAGTAGCAAATCACGGAATTCTTCAACTGTGATTTTTTCTGGTAATTCATTGACAATATTGGTGACACGGGCACGGACGGATTTCACACCTTTTGATTCAAATTTGTCCTTTGAAACCTTGAGGGCATTTGCTAGGACTGACAAATCAACGTCAAAGAGCAAGCAACCGTGGTGCATGATACGACCATTGATATAGGCTTGGGCATTTCCGCAGAATTTTTTGCCATCAATCTCAAGGTCATTACGGCCTGTGAACTCAGCTTTAACGCCTAGTTGAGCCAAGGTATTGATAACTGGAGTTGAGAAGCTCTTGAAGTCAAAGGCCTTGTTTTCATCTTCTTTTGAAATGATGGTGTAGTTGAGGTTGTTTAAATCGTGGTAAACAGCTCCACCACCACTGATACGGCGAACTACCTCAATGCCATTTTCTCGAACATAATCACGATTGATTTCTTCAATAGTATTCTGGTGACGACCAACAATGATAGATGGTTTGTTAATCCAAAGAAGGAAGATTTGATCCTCATCTAAAAGGTGTTTAAAGGCATATTCTTCCAAGGCGATATTAAAAGCAGTGTCGTTTGAATGATTGATAATGTATTTCATGATATCCCTTTATACGATAGAGACTGGAAAATACCTTTCCAGTCTAATCTATCTTCAATTTATTTTTTCTTAGGTGAATGGATGGCCATTCCTAGTACATCTGCAAATGCTTCGTACATCACTTCAGAGTAGGTTGGGTGTCCGTGGATGGTCTTCAGCATTTCTTCAACAGTGATTTCCATTTCGATAATGCTTGACGCTTCGTTAATCAATTCTGCGGCTGCAGGACCAATAATATGAACACCAAGGATTTCCCCATATTTCTTATCGGCGATAACTTTTACGAAACCTTGAGCTGCATCAGAAGCAATGGCACGACCGTTAGCTGCAAAGTTGAATTTACCGATGGCTACATCGTATTTCTCACGGGCTTGTTCTTCTGTCAAACCTACTGCTGCTACTTCAGGGAGAGTGTAGATAGCTGCAGGAGTCAAGTTCAATTTGGCAACAGCATGATTTCCTTTAAGGGCATTTTCAGCGGCAACTTCCCCCATACGGAAGGCTGCGTGAGCCAACATCTTAGTACCGTTGATGTCACCTGGTGCGTAAATGCCTGGAACAGAAGTTTCCATGTATTCATTGACCTTGATACGTCCACGATCCAATTCAAACTCAACATCGCCAATACCTTCAAGGTCTGGCACACGACCGATTGAAAGAAGAGCTTTGCTTGCGATGATATCGTCTTTTCCTTCAACCTTGATACGAAGTTGACCATTTTCTTCGATGATTTCTTGGAGTTTAGTGTCGGTTAAGATGGTCATACCTTTGCGCTCAAGGATCAAACGAAGATTCTTAGAAACTTCCGCATCCATAGCTGGCACGATACGGTCCATCATTTCGATAACAGTTACTTTTGAACCAAATGTCATGAAGGCTTGGCCGAGTTCGATACCGACAACTCCACCACCGATGATTACGAGGCTTTCTGGAACTTCGTTCATTTCAAGAATGTCATCACTTGTCATCACGAGTGATGATTCCATACCAGGAACGTTAATCTTGCTGACTTTTGAACCACCAGCAAGGATAATTTTCTTGGTTTCAAGCAATTCAGAACCATTTACCAAGACATTCTTATCTTTAGTGATCGTACCAACACCCTTATGCACAGTAACTCCGTAACTACGAAGAAGACCCGCAACACCACCAACAAGAGTATTAACAACTTTAGATTTAGTTTCTAAAAGTTTGTCCATATCAACAGTGAAGTTTGGATTTTCAATGACAATACCACGGTTTGCTGCATGACCAATATTCTCAATGATTTCAGCATTGTGAAGGTAGGTCTTAGTTGGGATACATCCACGGTTCAAGCAAGTTCCACCGAGTTCAGATTTCTCAACAAGGGCAACCTTACCACCAAGTTGGGCTGCTTTAATAGCCGCTACATATCCAGCAGGACCTCCACCAATCACAACGATATCAAAGGCATCATCGCTCTTGCCGTCGTCGTTTGAGGCACTAACTGCAGGCGCCGGACTAGCTTCTGGCGCTGCTACTCCAGCTGTTGGGATGTTTTCCCCTTCTTCACCAAGGTAACCGATGACTTCCGTTACAGGGACAGTTTCACCATCTCCTTTGAGGATGGCAATCAAGTATCCATCCTCTTCGGCTTCCAATTCCATGCTGACTTTGTCAGTCATGATTTCCAAAAGGATTTCTCCTTCTTTTACAAATTCTCCGACTTTCTTATTCCATTGGACGATTTGTCCTTCTGTCATATCAACGCCGGCTTTTGGCATAATTACTTCTAAGGCCATGTCTTACTTCCTTTATCTAAAACTCTAAAATAACAATAGCTGACTTAAACCAACATTGAGATTGGGTTCTCAATTAAGGCTTTCAAGTCTTTCATAAACTTAGCACCAGCCATACCATCTACAACACGGTGGTCAATGGTTAAACCAAGGCTCATGATAGGACGAATAACAATCTCACCATTGACAACTACAGGCTTCTCAACTGTTGAGCTAACCCCTAGGATAGCTGAGTTTGGTTGGTTAATAATAGGACCAAAGGACTGAACGCCAAACATTCCCAGGTTACTTATTGTGAAGGTTGAATTTTGCAGTTCGCTTGGAGCTAATTTACCATCCAAGGTACGACCAATCACATCCTTAAAGGCTACAACTAACTCTGACAAGCTCATTTTTTCAGCATTATAGACAACAGGTGTCATCAATCCATTATCCATCCCAACTGCCATCGCAAGGTTGACATAGTTGTGAGTGATAATGGTCTTGCCGTCTTCGGTCAACGAAGCGTTGATGTATGGGTGCTTCATTAAGGTCTTCACAACCGCAAGAGAAAGCAAGTCAGTAACCGTAATTTTCTTACCAGTTGCTTCCATGATTGGATCAAGAACCTTCTTGCGAAGCGCCAGCATTTCTGACATATCCACATCGTAGTTGAGCGTGAAGGTCGGCGCAGTTAAGTAGGATTCAACCATGCGTTGGGCGATAACCTTACGCATTGGTGTCATTGGAATACGCTCAATCTTACCATAAGGAGTAATATTGTCTGGGACTTCTTCCGCTTTTTCTATCTGAGCAGGAGACTTGATGGTATCGTTTTCGATGTTTTCAGGAAGCAAGGCTAAAACGTCCTTCTTCATGATCTTACCACGATGACCCGTTCCTTGGATTTCCTGCCAAGCAATGTTATGTTCGAGGGCAATTCGTTTTGCAAGTGGCGAAATGCGAACCACATTTGTGTCTTTATAAGTTTCCACGTCTTCTTTGTGGACACGACCGTTTGCACCTGAGCCAGAAACGTCGTAGAGGTTGATTCCTAGATCATCCGCTAACTTTCTAGCCGCAGGAGTCGCTCTTAGCTTGTCATCAGCCATGACCTCTCCAATTCTATTTATGATACAAAGGGCGAAAAAGTCAAAGTGAAAATAGGAAACTTGACGAAGAAACTTTAGTTTCTAGGAAAGTTTATCTTTTTCACACAGACTTTAGCCCGTGTTCGAATATAAGATATTAAGGACGAAGAGAGCTCTGTACCTAAAAGATACAAAGTTTCTCGTCTTTTTTATTTTATTTACATAACTTATATTATGTATTATTCTTTGTTATAAGTCTTACGGATGGCATCTTTGATGCTTTCAACGGTTGGAATCATTGCATTTTCCAAGTTCTGTGCATATGGCATTGGCACATCTTCACCAGCGCAGCGGCGGATTGGTGCATCTAGATAGTCAAATGCTTCTGATTCTGAAATAATTGCTGAAATTTCACCGATATAGCCACTTGTTTTATGGGCGTCGTTGACCAGAACAACCTTACCAGTCTTCTTAACTGAGTTAATGATGATATCCTTATCAAGCGGAACGAGGGTACGTGGGTCCACAATTTCAACTGAAATTCCTTCTTCTGCTAATTCTTCAGCAGCTTGAACCACACGACGAAGCATTTTACCATAAGTAACAACTGTTACATCTGTACCTTCACGTTTGATTTCCCCAACTCCAAGTGGGATTGTGTAGTCTGGATCAACTGGCACTTCCCCTTTTTGGTTAAATTCTGACTTGTACTCAAGAATGATAACAGGGTTATTATCACGGATAGAAGACTTGAGCAGTCCTTTCATATCCGCAGGTGTACCTGGAGCTACAACCTTGAGACCAGGGATGTGTGTAAACCAAGACTCTAGAGACTGAGAGTGCTGAGCTGCAGAACCAACTCCGTTACCAGCTGCACATCGGACAGTCATTGGAACCTGACCTTTACCACCAAACATATAACGTGTTTTAGCAGCTTGGTTGACGATATTGTCCATGGCAATAACCGAGAAATCCATAAAGGTCATATCGACAATTGGTCGGAGTCCTGTCATTGCTGCTCCTGCTGCCGCTCCAGAGATAGCAGCTTCAGAAATAGGACAGTCACGAACACGTTCTGGACCAAATTCTTCAAGCATTCCAACAGAAGTTCCGAAGTCTCCTCCGAAGACACCGACGTCTTCTCCCATCAAGAACACATTTTTATCGCGACGCATTTCCTCAGACATAGCAAGGATAATGGTGTCACGGAACGACATTGTTTTTGTTTCCATTTTTATCTCTTTCTCCTTAGTCTGCGTAAATATCTTCAAAGGCCGATTCTAGTGGTGGGAATGGACTTTCTTCCGCAAATTTAACAGAAGCTTCTACTGCTTCCTTAACTTGCGCTTGGATTTCTTCCAATTCTTCGGCACTTGCAATATTATTTTCAACGAGGTACTTGCGAAGGTTTTCGATTGGGTCTTTTTGTTTCCACAATTCCACTTCTTCACGGGTACGATATTTACCAGGATCAGATGATGAGTGACCAAGCCAGCGATAGGTTACACTTTCGATCAAGACTGGGCCATTGCCACCACGAACATGGTCTACAGCTTTCTTAAATCCTTCATAAACATCGATGACATTGTTTCCATCTTCGATAAACATTCCAGGAATTCCATAAGCAGCGCTACGTTGATGGATGTGCTCTACATTGGTCATTTTCTTGATATCCGCAGAGATCCCATAACCGTTGTTAATGCAGTAGAAAATAACTGGGAGTTTCCAAATAGAAGCCATGTTCACTGCTTCGTGAAAAACACCTTCGTTGGTCGCACCATCTCCAAAGAAGCAGACCACGATTTTACCAGTATGTTGCATCTGCTGACTGAGGGCTGCACCAACAGCGATTCCCATACCACCACCAACGATACCATTGGCACCGAGGTTACCCGCATCAAGGTCGGCGATGTGCATAGAACCACCTTTTCCTTTACAGGTTCCAGTGTATTTTCCAAGGATTTCAGCCATCATTCCGTTGAGGTCAATTCCCTTAGCAATAGCTTGCCCATGACCACGGTGGTTAGATGTGATCAGATCATCTGGGTTAAGAGCCAGCATCGCCCCGACGTTAGCAGCTTCCTCTCCGACAGAAAAGTGAGTCATACCGGGAACTTTTCCCTTTTTCACTAACTGAGCGATTTTTAAGTCCATGCGACGGATTTCTTCCATCTTACGGAACATCTCTAGCAAAAGATTTTTATCTAAAGTTGACATAATCTTGCCTTTCTAACTTTGTACTTACCTTACTATTTTACCTTTTTTAGTATACACTGTCAAAGTATATGACCGATAAAATTTCACAAGGTAAAAAAAATAAATCCCTGTTAAAACAGGGATTTTCTTTAGTTATATTATTTTTTCACAAAGTTTATTTGACATTGGAAACCTCAAATCTTTTCATAATTGTTTGCAAACGCCATTGATAGAGGATAGCACTAACGACCAAACTCGCTATTAGACCAATCCAGTAAGAATAGGCTCCCAAAGTTGTCACATGATCTAGGAATAAACCTAATGGAATGGACACAGCCCAGTAAGCAATTACTCCTAGATAGAAGGGAACAACCGTATCCTTATAGCCTCTAAGTATTCCTTGTAAAGGAGCTGCAACGGTGTCAGCTAACTGGAAAAATAGACTATAAGTTAGGAAGGTAGATGTTAGATCAATGAAATCAGGATTATTTCCATATAAACTGGCTACGACATCTCTCAAAATATAGAGAAAACTCAATGTAAAGCCTGCAAATATCAGCGCTAAACAACGTCCAAGTTTGATATAGGTCTTAGCATCATCAAAACGCTTAGCCCCTACCTCATAAGAAACAACGATGGCCATGGCAGAAGAAATACTCATGGGAAAGGCATACATGAGTGTCGAGAAGTTCATGGCTGACTGGTGGCTGGCAATAATCATAGACGAAAACTTAGCAATAATCAAACCAACGACTGAAAAAATGATGACTTCAGCAAAAACAGTTCCACCGATTGGTAATCCCAAGCGAATTCCCTCCATAATTCTCTCTAATTTCAGAGGGGCACCTTGTTCTAAATGAAATTCTTTTAGGTTTTTCTGCTTGACCAAGATGATGATGGAAATTCCCAGTAGGCACCAATAAGCAAGTGAGGTTCCAAGCCCTGCTCCTGCTCCCCCTAACTCTGGAAACCCAAAGGCACCGTAGATCAATAAATAGTTAAACCCACAATTTAAAGGTAGCAATAAGAGCATGAGGTACATAGATAGCTTGGTCAGACCGAGTGAATCAAGTAGCGATCGGATAACACTGAAAAGCAACAAGGGAATAATTCCGATAGACAAATACCAAAGATAACGAACTGAAACTACCGCCACTTGGGCTTCTAGTCCGATATGGTTTAAAACTGGAGGCGCTAGAAAAAGCACCATGCCAAGCAAAACCAAAGACAGCCCAAAAGCCAAATAAATAAATTGGTAAAAGTCAGATGCTACTTCTTCCTTTTTGCCTCTTCCTAGATGATGGCCGATGATGGGAACCATGGCCGAAACAATCCCTGTTAAAAAGGTGAAAAAAGGATTCCATAGACTCGTTGCAGTTGAAACACCAGCCAAGTCCATAGTATTGTACTGCCCAGTCATGGTTGTATCCACAAATGAGGCAGAATAATTGGCAAATTGATAAATCAGGATAGGAAAAAATATCTTAAGAAATAAGACAAACTTATCTTTAAATTGATGGGTTGGATACATATACGCTCTCTATTCTTATAGTTTATAGAGCAGAATCCCATCTAGTTTTTGTAGACGATTTGTCCCTTACAGATGGTATATTTAACCTGCCCTTTTAAGGTTTCCCCGATAAATGGTGAATTTGATGATTTTGAAGCAAAGTTTGGACCAACAGTACGATCTGCTTTAGCGTCAAAGATAGTGATATCTGCTGGACCATTCTCAGCCAAGTAACCTGCTTCAAAGTTGTACAATTTAGCTGGATTGACAGTCATTTTTTCTAGCAATTCCATCAAGCTCAGCTCACCAGCTTGGACCAAATAAGTCAAACCTAGAGATAGAGAGGTTTCTAAGCCGGTCATACCAGATGGCGCTTTGGTGATATCTTCTACATTTTTCTCATCTGCATGGTGAGGCGCATGGTCTGTGGCAATCACAGAGATAACACCCGACTTGAGACCTTCAATCACGGCACGACGATCTGACTCCAAACGAAGCGGAGGATTCATTTTAGCATTACTACCTTGCGTCAAGAGGAGGGCTTCTGTCTTTGAGAAATGTTGCGGAGCTACTTCTGCGGTGACATGAGCACCCAAACCTTGAGCGAACTTCACTACTTTGACACTTTCCTCCTTAGACAAATGCTGGATGTGGACATGGGCCTTGGTTGCATAGGCAATCATGACATCACGCGCAATCATAGCGTATTCTGCCACCCCTGTCGCACCACAGATCTTGAAGTGATCTTTAGCGATGTTTTCGTTAAATCCAAGAATACCGTTCAATCCTGGATCTTCCTCGTGTAGACAAACAAAGGTGCCAAGTTTTTTAGCAATTTCCAAGGCTTCTTTGAGAACCTTGCTGCTTTCAAGCGGAATTCCATCATCTGAAAAACCAACGGCTCCAGCTTCTAAAAGTGCCTTAAAATCAGTCAGGTCTTGACCATTAAAATTCTTGGTAATAGTCGCAACAGTCTTGACGTTAATTTTTTCCTTGGCAGCTGACTGGAGAACTTCTTGAAGAGTCTCTACATCCGAAATGGTTGGACTAGTATTAGCCATCATGACAACCGTTGTAAATCCACCTGCAGCAGCCGCTAGGGCACCAGTATGGATATCTTCCTTGTGGGTCTGACCAGGTTCACGGAAATGAACATGGATATCAACTAGTCCAGGTGCAACTACAAGACCAGTAGCATCAAGCACCTCTGCTCCTTCTTCCTTGATTTCAGGTGCAATTTTGACAATTTTCCCATCTTGGACCAAAACATCACACACTTGATCCAAACCAGACTTGGGATCCATTACACGACCATTTTTGATTAGTAGCATCTACTTTCTCCTTTATTCATAAAAATCAACTTGGGTATCCAACAATTTATCCCCATCATAAACAAACTTGGCTGAAAAGAAGGGTTTATCTTCTAAAAGCCACTCAACAAAAGTGTGATCACCCTCCCAAGTTGGCTTGCTCAAAACTTCATCATAGGGAATCCATTCTAGCGTCCCCTCATTGCAATCAATCAAGTCACCCTCAAACTCCGTCACCTTAAAAACATAGGTGTACCAGTCTAAATCTGGCGTGAATTCTGGAAAAGTGATAATGCCTTTAAGTACTGGCTTGGCTTTCAAACCAGTCTCCTCAAGGATTTCACGCGCTGCACATTCCTGTGGTGTCTCACCTCGCTCTAGTTTACCACCTACACCAATCCATTTGCCTTCATGGACATCATTGGGCTTTTTATTGCGATGGAGCATGAGCAGTTCTTTTCCGTTATCAATGTAGCAAATCGTCGCTAACTGAGGCATATTATCTCCTTATCTAAGCCAATCGATTGGCTCTTGTCCTGTCTCTGTTAAGAATGCATTGGCCTTGGAAAAAGGCTTGGAACCCCAAAATCCTCTATAAACCGATAACGGACTAGGATGGGCTGATTCGATGATCAAGTGGTGAGGATTGGTAACCAAGGCTTTCTTCTTGCGTGCATAAGCTCCCCAGAGTACAAAGACCACTGACCTATCTAGATGATTGACCACCTGAATCACAGCATCAGTAAAAGGCTCCCATATCTGCCCAGCATGACCATTGGCTTGCCCAGCAGGAACCGTCAAGCAAGCATTGAGAAGTAAGACACCTTGCTCAGCCCAAGACGTCAAATCATGTGATTTCTTAACCCCGATATCATCTGACAATTCTTTCAAGATATTTTGCAAGGATGGCGGGGCTGGAATAGAGTCAGGTACAGAAAAACTCAAGCCCTGCGCCTGACCCGGCCCATGATAAGGATCCTGCCCTAGAATCACCACCTTCACTTCTTCAAGCGGTGTTGTCAAGAGAGCCTGAAAAACCTTCTCCTTAGGTGGATAAACAGTTCCCTGAGCATAGACCTGTTCCATAAATTGATTGATTTTCGCAAAATAACCTTCAGGTAATTGCCCCTTAATCAAAGCGTGCCAAGATGAGTGTTGCATCGCCAACTCCTTCGTTTTTACTGCCTCTATTATAGCAAAAAGTGGCTATCTAAACCACTTTTTACAGTTCTTATATATACTGTTATTGACCCTATTATTTGACATTAGTATTCACAGTATCAATCAGCCATTAAAAACTTTTCGATTGTATCAATAGCATAGGAAAGTTGATTATTTACAGACATCATCCGTTCAAGATTAGCGTCCATATAGTAGAGTTCAGATAAACCACCCCTAGGGAGAAAGAGTGAATAGTGGATATTCATCTTCTCTCGAGTACTTAACTCTATACGATTGCTTATGATATACTTTAACTTTTTTAACGAATTTACTTGAGCAACCACACCTTTTAACTGATACTGCTCGATGAGATTTAGTAAGTTATCAATCTCTTCAATGACTTTAATTTCCATATCAACACCTCTTAGGAAAAGCACTACATAGCATCCAAACAATCCAGCAAGTCTTGATAAGAATGGACTTCATAGGTCGGTTGGGCTTGCGTCTTATTTTCCAGATGATGGGGATTGTACCAGATGGTGTCAATCCCAGCATTATTGCCACCTTGAATATCAGCCGTTAAAGAATCTCCAATCATCAGGACTTTTTCTTTATCAAATCCAGCAATCTCTTGACCGATTTTTTCATAGAATAGTGCATCAGGCTTTTGCGTTTGCAATTGCTCAGAGATAAAGACTTGGTTGAAATAGGGATCCAGACCAGATTGAGCCAAACGCCCTGTCTGAATGGCAGTAATCCCATTTGTCGCAGCGTATAGCTCATAATCTCCCTCGATGAGGCTGTCCAAGAGTTCATGAGCTCCCAAAAAAGTTTGTCCCTGTTGGGCTAAGTAAAATTGGTAACGCTTGGCAAGAAAACTACCATCTTTCTCAAGTCCAAAATGGGCAAATAAACGAGAAAAGCGCGTGTTAACCAGTTCTTGTTTACTGATTTTCTTTTGTTCCAAGTCCTTCCAGAGAGCCTTGTTCATAGGAACGTAATAGTCTTTATAGGCTTGAATATCCGCAACTCCTTCTTCTTTTAGAAGTTGCGTCAAAGCCACATCCTCAGCAGCATCAAAATCAAGCAAGGTGTGGTCTAGATCAAAAAGTAGAAATTTGTAGGGCAATTTTAGAGTTTTCCTTTCTAAAGAGCAAGTTAAAATTTTATGTGATTCCAAATTCAAATAATTGATGCTAGTATCCCCTCCATATATTACGACAAGAATATATAACTTTTCGCTACTATGGACAACCTATTGGTATACTTTATTGAAATCAATTGTTGTCGTATTGTTCTCTTTTGCTACTCAGTGTTTGATAAAATGCCCCATAGATCTTTAAAGAATTTTTCGACAGTATCTGTTTGAACATTTGTCAATGATTCTTTAAAGAATGGTTTCACATTACCATTTGAGAGATATTTTGATGGTCCTTTCTTTGATAGAACTGTTATTCGCTTATTTTCCAATATTTGAATTACTTCAAAATATTTGTTTAAGAAGTAGTCTCGAAAGTCCTGGTTATTCTTTCTTAAAAACAAGAATAGTTTTTCTGAATGTTTTTCTGAACGTTTTATTGTATAAGTTAACAAGCATGCCATCCAAATTTGACTAGGTAATATTTCCTTTAATTGAAAATATCGTTTCAGCGACTTAGAGATTGAGTAGCCCTTCTGCCAAACAGTTTCTTTCTCGGATGCATAAGGAAAAAATTCCCAAAGAGCTACAGGCGTCACTTTATCTTCATTACTAATCATTTTTGAATGAATATCTTTAAGGTCTTTATGTTCCTTCATTTTAGCGTAGAAAATACTACTGTCGCCGTAATAGTAATCATTTTCAAGGATTGGACGATTTGTATTAAAGGGTTCTTTATATACTGTATCTTTTAATCCATATGAATCATGTTCGGATGACATCTTAGGATTAATTCCTAGCAGAATTACTCGTGGATTAATAAAATTACCATCAAAAGCATGCTCAAAATCTTTAAATCTTGCTTGTATCAGCTCTTTCGCATCTTCTTGTTGACTATTCTCAATATTATCAATCAACAAGGGAGCAAGAATATCACAATCCGTACCAGCCAAGCTAATGAATTCATACTTACCATCAGAATAACCATATTTTTTCCATGGGTTTGATTTTTTAATCCGTTCTTGTAGATTATCTAGATTATCGTCATCAAATGTATCACCTTGCACCAAGTCATGGAAGATTTCCAAATACTCATTATAATAGGTGGCAGATTTTTCATAGTCTCCATCCGATATATGAAATAAATCTTCATATTTTTCCTTCAACATAATACTAATCTCCATTTCCCTTTTCTATTATTAGACCTGTCAAATATGTTTTAGATTTATCATCTAAAGAAATAACATGTGAACACTCTAAACTAGCATCAGTCAAACTTATCAACTTTCCCGTCATAAATGTCTGAATATCATCTACTGTCAAATTAAACGATGTTTCTCCAACATATTATGATAAGAGGCGTTGCTTGAATTTTCACTATCTGTGTCCATATTCTTTTTATTATTTTCTGTTTCCATATTACTTACCCTCATTAAATTATAACATAAATTCGAATTCTCTTTTTACTCTTGATAAATTCTTAATTTTAGAATCCATCTGAACAAACTTGCTCAATAAAAATTACTTGTCCAGAAAGGAACTTCCTTATATTTTTTTGAGTCAGATACAAGTCGCTTATGTCCGAATTCAACCTCAAAATAATCATACAAATCCATTCCATAATAGATAATATCTAAATCTACAACAGATAAAACGGGCATTTCCTTATTTTCAAATATTGGAAGAAAACGATGCCCATATAAAGGAATTAGAGAGGGAGCTGATTCTAGCATTTTTCTTATTTTCTTATTTTTCTCTTCTACCCTAGCAGGCTCTAGTCCCCAAGAAATATCCCAAACTATTTCATCGATACTTTCCAAAATTCCATTATAAGAACTCGCTAATCTTTCTTTTATAGCTGCTATGTTTTCAACTGAAAAATCTCTCCAGTTATAAAAACGTTCTGAAACAGGCAGTATATTTTGATAAAATTCCAACCACTGCTGGGGAAATTTTACATTATATATTTTCTCAATTTTTCTTACTTCGCTATCGCTTAAGCCTTGCTCTATATGAACATTATTCTCAAGCAGTAGCTTTTTAATCTTATCTATTTTCAGTTTCAAATCCTCTCGCTTCATATCTATTTCCTATACTCTCATTTGAAAATTTTAGGTAGATGTTAATCTTGTCCTTTCTACACCTTCAATATTCCTCATAAATAACTTCGATATCTTTATCTGAAATATTAATATCAGACTCTAGTATAAAATTCTTGATATTATTTATTTCCTTATTCGTCAGAGACTCAGCTTGAAACTCAATAATGAAATCAATCATATCTTTATCTCCTGAAATGATAATGATAGCATCTTCAATATACTCTCCCAAAAATATTCGCTTCAAATGCAGATAGCCAGTTGAGGTAGTGGAAAAATATTCCTTCCAATTTATAGTCTCTGAATAGTCCATATCTACATTCTTATAGAAAAAGTGAGAATGGTCTATTTGATGACTAGTATTCAATAATTTCAACAATCTATCTATTACAACTAACTCAGTTATAGCTATTTTCAGTTCAATACCTAACATAATCTCATTCCTATATAAATAATTTAAAGATTGGACTATTAGTCCGTATCTTGCTAGGACTCCATCTCAGATTCCTCAGGTGCTGCATACTTGTACTTGTTTAAGTCTCAGTGAAGTGGCATTATTCAATGATATAAACATTAAATTTTTTTCTCTTACCACCAACCATGTATCCCTCAACACCTTCATCCCACCACAAAACCGCATCAGATGAAATCTCTAAAAAAATATTTTTAGAAATTTCATCATTGATAAAAAGATACTTTGCATTATTTATAAAAATATTAATGCTATCTGGGATTATATAGTCAGGATGCTCAAGACGATCAGCTAGTGCATCCCAATTACCATCTTGAAGGTCATCAATATTAAAACCTTCCGCTAATATCTGTACCGCATCTTTTTCACTCTGTACTGTTTTTCCATCAATATGTAGATAAAAATAACCAGAGAATTTGAACATTAAATATATTTTCTCTAATTTTGTTATTTTTTTATATACATTCACCTTATTTTACCTTATAAATTGTTCTCAATGCTTAGTTATGTAATACAAACCAGTTTCTCGTTCTTTGATTCTTTGGATGATTTATCTATAAAACATCATTATCCTGCCAAAAGAAATGAGCACTCTTTAAATCAAGATGTTCTATCTGAATGTCACGACAAACAATTGTTATTTGCAACAAACCAATATCAACCATACACTTCACAAAATCAGAATTCTCCTCATAAATTTGTAAAGAAATTTCTTGACCATGATGATGTAATTCTCCTCTAGTCATGTTTTTAACGGGTTGATCTTTTCTCCACTGAATGTCTAAAGCATCATTGCTATACTCTACTTTGGCGCATACTAAAAACTTAATTTCCCAGTATTTTTCTTTGTTATGATAATCTTCTATGCACAAAGAAACTTCATCGCCAAAATAGGATATCTTTAAATCTAGTATCCCCATTTCCCAATAATCTAGTTCTTCAAGCTCTTTTTGCTTGGTAGATAAATCAAACAGCAACAAGATTTTTCTCCTTCCCATTTATCCCCAAATAAATCCCTCAGATACTTTTTACAGATGACTATTTTCATCAATAGCGCTAAGATCCACCCCAAGGCTCACACTAACACCAAGTCACCGTCTATCTTGCAGATTGTCATCCCCAATGTATTCTAACCAAGCATCAATGGTGGAGAAAACTTCTTTTTGTTCCCATCCTATATCAGCAAAGTCATGGATGATATGCACTAAACTGTTATCATCATCTTCAAAACAAGCGACATCATCATTATCATCTCTCCTTGCAAATGGATATAATCTTCTCCCAGGGTATCTCTTTTGAAGACCTTGAAATCTTCTCACTGTTTCATCGTCATTCATCAAGTACCATACACCAAAATCAACCCTACCATCGGAAACTAAATCCTTTAATGATTGTGGATAGGAAAAGAAAGAATGCTTAAATGTAATATCTGACATGAATGCCCCCTCTAACTATTGAAAAAACAGCAAATACTGGTTACCTTTCTGCCCACCTAGCTAATTTGATAAAATAATCCTCGATTAAAGCTTCCGTGTCATACATTTTTAGAATGTTCTCAAAATCTATCGCTGATATTTCAGACACATCAAACTCATCTGTAGCATTTATTACATCAAAATCACTTGGGTATGGAGCTTCTCCCAACTCCAAGGGTGTCCGAGTATCAAAGTAAGCTACATGTCCATCATGGTATATATCTAATCGTTTTGTTTCAAATCGTTCTGCGTCTATTTCTGAGTACATGGTTATTGGAAAATCATCATTCGTATGATTCCAAATTGTTTTATAATACAACATCCAATCCCCCTAATTCCCTAGCTAGCTATCCAGCCAAAATCTTCCTTCTTTAGATACTGCCCATATCATAAGCTAGGCAAGTCTTTTGTTCAATCTACTTAGTGATGACATTATCCACTAAGAAAATTGCCATCTCCCATCTCTATGTGGTAATAGTAACAGTCAACTGTACAAGGTTATCCATAAAATTCAATTTCCCAAGCAGTACTATCGTATATTTCCACTCTTACTTGCAAAGCTTCTGTACCTTTTTCTATCGTTACAAATTCAACAGGAGTTGTAGAGGAAACTAATATTAAGTTATTTATATCCTCTATTTCCTTTGAAAATTTTAAAAGCTCGTCCCAACTCATTTGATAGCCATATTTTGAATTTAAGACCAGATCTTCAAATTCTGACATAGTCAGATTATTCGGTGCTTTTCCAATGGCATCAAATTCAAAAATATACCATTTAGCATTATTAGATGGGATATTGGAAAGAATCTCAAAAAAAGAAATCTTTTTATTATATTTTGACATATTCCCACTTATTTTCATGGTATTTTCAACTCACTTTCTTCTAGTCTTTTGTGATACCATCAATTTCCAACTCATTCATCAAGGATATCTTGCATATATTTTATCAAAATTGCTTGGATATATGGCTTTACTCATCTCTATTTTTAGCAGGCACTTGATGCTTGCTGAGATGATATCCTATTTTATTAGCACCAAAAGAAGTTCTGTTCTCTGACTAAAACCTTAGAGACTTGAATTTCTTGGCACACAATCTTAATTAACATACTTGATAAAGTAATTGTAGCTTGTATCATATCATTTTTCTCTTCGATAAGTCTAATGTCATGTACAGTGTGAGACATGAGATTTTCAAAAGGAATATCTTTCATATTGAAATTTCTTGTTCTAGCCTCACTTTCCCAACATGTCCAACCAGCATCCGTCTCATAGTCAACCTTAAAACAACGGTAGAAAACTATCTCCCAGCAATACTGATCCGATTTGCCATTTTCAATCTCGATATAGAGTTTACATTCGTCCCCGAAAAATGAAGCTCTAAAGTCTAATGCGTAGGAATCCCAGTACTTCGTACTGTCAATCTGTTCCTGTATTTTTAAAATATTCATTTCCTCTCTCCTTTATTTTATGAAAAGGCAATAGTTTTCTTTATCATTTTTGTACTCAATGATAGCGTCATCACCAAGATACAACACATAAAAACGGCAAACCATTAGGTTCCTGTAGCCGTTTCATTATTTTTATTTTTCATTCGATATATTTTTTATTTCATACAATACTACTATGTCTATGAGCAGTTCAGCTACTCTATTCAGAAAAACTTAGTGACACAATCTCTACATCCCCAAGATTATCAACTGAGTAACGTTGACTACCATTTTTAAACCAGCGTTCTAGAACGACATCATAGAGCATGAAGTGAGATTTTTCTTTAATCCAAGCTTCATCAATCCCATGAGGTTTCAAATACTCTAGTGCTTCGTTGAGATTTGTTATCTGAAAATTTGGTAAACCTTTAGTCGAACTAAAACCATAGGAAATTTTCAAATATGATGCTAAATCAAGTTCTCCTCTAGTCTTTATTTCTATACGATAACCGGTCAATCCGTATGCTAATGATTGATCAGATTCTGAGACCTCAATAGTTTGTTTGAGTATTTTATCTCTATAATCATAGTCAATAAAAAGATATCTACCGTCAGGTAACGCCCGCCTATACTCAATTAGAAATGTTTCTTCAATACCTACATACACTAATATGATTTCACTTTCAGATAAGCCTGATTCAAGACTCATACCAACTGTAATGTCCTTATCGCGATATGATTGGCCTCCGTCAACGGCTTTACTAAAATCAGCGAGGCTAGGTAAGATACCACTATGAGTTTCTGCATAGTTCATTTCTAAAAAGACATTAGTTAAAGATTCATACACTCCTTTATAATAATATTTTTGATAAACACGATATAGACCAAATAAAGTTAGAAAAACTAATATCGTTATGACTAGAATTTTTAAAAATTTTTTCATCTACCTTTTTCCTTGCTTAAATCTTGGATAAACTGATAAGCAACATTATTCTTCTCTTTTAACATTTCCATTGCTTGGGTATCGTCTTATTCAGAAAAACTTAGTGGCACAATCTCTACATCCCCAAGATTGTCAACTGAGTAGCGTTGACTACCATTTTTAAACCAGCGTTCTAGAACGACATCATAGAGCATGAAGTAGGATTTTTCTTTAATCCAAGCTTCATCAATCCCATGAGGTTTTAAATACTCTAGTACTTCGTTGGGATTTGTTAGGTAAAAATTAGGTATCGAATCCCCTGTTTTCGACTGACGTGATAATTCTTTATACGCCTCCAAATCTAGTTTTCCCTCATCCTTATTTCTTATATTATATCCAGCTAAGTCATACGCTACCGACCATTTAGAATCTGAGATTTCGACTGATTGGTTGAGTTTCTCATCATTGTAGTCATATTTTATATAAAGATATCTCCCATCAGATAATAGTTGCTGGTATTCAATAATAAAAGTTTCTTCAAAACCTACAATCACTGTTAAACTTTCATTTTCAGACAAGCCTGCATCAAGTCCTATGGGAATTATCCAGTCTGGATCTCTAAACGATTGACTCCCGTCAACTGCTTTACTAAAATCAGCAAGTCCAGGTAAAATACCACTATGGGTTTCTGCATAGTTCATCTCTAGAAAAACATTACTTAAAGATTCATACACTCCCTTATAATAATTCTTTTGATAGACACGATATAGACCAAACAAAGTTAGAAAAACTAATAAAATTATGAGTACGATTTTTAAAATTTTTTTCATCTACCTTTTTCCTTACTTAAATCTTGGATAAACTGATAAGCAACATTGTTCTTCTCTTTTAACATTTCCATTGCTTGGGTATCATCCTATTCAGAAAAATTTAGTGGTACAATCTCTACATCCCCAAGATTGTCAACTGAGTAATGTTAGCTTCCATTTTTGAACCAATGTGCCAGAACAACATCATAAAGTATGAAGTGGGGCTTTTGGTTAATCCATTGCGTTTTCGCTAATCATCTTTACGTTACCCCAATTTTCAACTGAAAACTGACTAGGATAGACAGAAAGCCAGTCTGGAATAATCTTATTTCGTAACAATTCTTCACTTTTAGTAAAGTATGGTGAAAGATTAATTTTTTTCTCCTGTACATACTCCATAATTTGATTGGGTTCTGTCAACCATTTTTCATCAACAATGTTTAGAGACTGCACCAATTTATCAGAATCGTGATTATACTTATAATATATATTTATAACACCTCCACTGCTATGCATGAATAGAAAGTTTATAGACATTTCTCCATTATCTAGTTTACCATCTGGAAAGTGGAAACTGTACGAAATACTCTCAACTCCTGTAGGTAAGACTTCTGAACGATACTTTTCTGAAACTGAACCGTAAAGTAGACCTCCTGTTTTATTTACTTCCATATCTGGTACCCGATTTAAAGTAGAATTCGTACGTAAAAAAGAAGATGTAGCATGATTACAAAAGCCCCTATAAATAAGGTATAAAACATTTTTTTATTCATTTAACGTCCTCTTTCTTCTTAATCAATATAATCTTGCAAATCATTTTTACCCTCTTCTAAACTTCGAATAAAATTATAAGAATTTAGATAATTTTTCTTCAAGTATTCCATGGATTCTGCATCCGTTCGTCTACTACAGGATTGGATATTTGAGCCTAAATCTATCGTTTTACTGGGAACTAAACTATTGTATACTGCTTTTTTTAACATAATCTAGACTAACTCACTTCTCGGATGGTTGAGGAGGCCTCAAATCCTATTTGCAGGATCATAAGCAGACTGAGCCACTTGTTAGCGCTTGGCTTCTATTCGTGTTGTTACTCGTTGGTAACTACACTAGAATGACTTCAAAAAATCAACAACTCCATCATGTAACTGTATATCCTTATTGAGAATTTCTCCACTGTCTTTATCTGATAACTCTAATATCATATTACGGTAGCCATCAAGAAGTTCCATCATTAAAACCACAGTATCATAACTTACATTAAATAGTAACTCCTCTTTAGTTAAATTACTTTGAGAGATATTCATATTTACAGCTTGCTCCTGTATTATTTCTAATTCTTTAAAAAATTTTATTTGTTTATCTGTCATGTTTGATTTTCTCCCTATATTTTCATTATTGGTGTAGTTTTAAATCTGATGCCTTAATTTTAGTATGTTTACACACGTACTTAATGTTTCCTATAAGGCCGTCCCTAGTTCCCTATATTAAAGATTTAAATAGTGCTCTTCCAGAAAAAATCATATTCTGATTGTTTGATCTTCGCAACAATAACATCTCTAGAAATAATATTTAGCATTACTAATCCCTCCAAAACAATCGTAGTTTTTAAAAAACTATCATCGTAATGTTCAAGTAATATCTCTTGGCAAGTGTATAACTGATTTTTCGCAAAATCTTTTACTTTAAAATTTTTTCGACTTTGAGCGTCAGTTTCATAATCTAATTCCACACAACTAATAAAACTTACCTTCCAACATTCCTCTAAATCTACTTTATTCTCGTTATAACTTTCTATATACAGATGAACTTCATCACCAAAATATAATATTTGTAAATCTAGAATCCGACAATCCCAATAGTCAGTCTGATTTATCTTATCCTGTTTCTTCTTTATCTCAACATGTTCCATGTTCTTTACCTCTAGTTTTTAAAATTAATTAGATAGTATCGCAAGTAACTTTTAAATCTGGACTACTGTGAACAACTATCTCCTACTTCTCTAACGAAGTTTGATTAGGTTTGTGTAACTATACTAGACATGTTAATAAACATAAATTCATAAATCTAACCTAAGTTTCGGTGTTATAAAAATCATTTTATCGCCAACTATTGATTTCCTAAACTATGAAACCATTGATTATAGAATTCCCTCTGTTCAAGAACTGTGACACAGTCTAAATCCGATTTGTCTGTATCAAAGATATTATATACATTCTGAATCCTTGCTTGCCTACCCAATTCCAACAAATATGCTTTCTCTCCTCCCATAGCCATTTGTAGCGGTGATGGAAATACTCGTCTATCTGAACCGTTACATTGTATTATACCACCTTCTTTTTCTAAATCTTGACGAATCTCTACCAATGCCTGAAAAAATGAGTCAGCTTCATACCTTGTCGTTTGATTTTCCACTGTTATATCAATCACGCACAGTTCCTCACTATCAATGAGAGTAAGTCGACACTCTCGAGTCAGTTCGATATTTTTATAATGTATTTGTAAAACAATAGTTCTCATTTATAATCTCCAAAATTTGAATTAAACTATTTCATATGATGTCTCTTTTTAAATAATTTCTTTAATATTTATCTTTAAAACCTTATTAAATTTTTCAATTCTACTAAAAATATGGATGCAATTTAATTTCCTTATCAGAGTTTTTCGAAAATATTCTAGGTAAATTGTTTCTGAAATACTTAAAATTTTCCAATTGAGTATTTACATAGAATTTACAACGATGCAAACCATTTTCATTGTCATTAATTTCCATGTCCACTTCAATTTTTAATTCCTCTTTTAAGTTGATAGGAGTTAGTAGGAAACTAAAATACCCACTTCCTCCCTCTCTCTCATCTCCGAAAATAATCTTCTTTGTTTGATGAGGATTTTTTATATATTCATCCATAGCAATATATACCTTGCTCATCTCTTCTTCAAAAATGTAGCATATCTGATAAATTGTTAGATATTTTGTCTTACAATCCAGTCTTATTTCACAAAATTTTTCTGTTTTATCGAACCACTCAGTTCGTAGAACTATATTATCCAATCCCTTTCCTCCGTTCATTCTCCCCTACCCCAACTCCTTAGCTATTCTGCTTTTTTTAAGTTTACCCTTGGCAATTCGTTTCCATAAAACAAGTGGGTTCAAACTATAAGATAGGCGTATGAGGTAATAATTGATCCATTCGATAAGGGCAAAAAGCTGTATTAGTGTGGCTATAATAGCCACTTGGAAACTCTGTGTATTCCAGACAATAAAAGGAAAGCCTGAAATAAGTAAAACAAGGTCTAGTATTCTGAAACAACCATATAGTTTGGGCACACTTCCACTTCCGAAATGAGGTTTCGACAGCCTTCTAATCAAAATTGCCCAATAGATTGAACCTTGAAGCAAAATAAATGTTAGTAAAGACAGAGGATAGAGAATGGTTACTAGACTATTCACGTCACCAAGCCGATTTTTCAAAAGAAAAAAACAAAACCAAAAGGATAAGACGTCTGTAAGCTCTCCCAAACAAAGGGACAGCAACTCTTTTCTAACTTTCTCTTTTTGTATGTTCATCATTTCCCCCATCTATCTATCATCCTATATCAGAAAAAAGCTATTCGAATCATTTTCTAGTCAACATTTCTCAGAATCAAGCTATTCTAAGCGTTGAACAGCCCAATTCCTTTAATATCATTGTAATCCTAAACTTAGAATTGCATTGATATAAATGTTTTAGACCTATTCTGAGTCTATGATAGCCTTAAATTTTAATTTTTGAAGGATTCTAAAGCTAGAAGAGCTCAAAAATCACGAGAACTATGCTATTCGAAACTTAGAAGAACCTTTTCTAAACTTCATGAGCACTTCAATTAACGTTTCTTACAATTTTTCTGATGAGCTTTGAGTTTTTTAAGAGCCCAGTCATAGTGACTGGAGGTACTACTGACAAAGTAGGAACCTAGACTTGTCCCTCCCGTCCACTTATAAAAACCTTTGGTAAAGAGTTGGTGATTGCTGAAGCCTTCCATCAACTCTAAAACCTCTTCATGCGATTGCTCTAGTAGTTTAGTCGCTTCTTCTAAAGATGTTTTCTGGTGCTTCTTCCAAATAGCGACATTCATTTCCCCATAAGTTTTCCAATTATAAGGCTCAGGGAGAAAAGGTCTTTCATGTCCCTTTTGATTAGAATGTACCCAGGTCAAAAGTAACTGCTGCCACTCATAGAGATGGATCAGAACATCCCGTAGATTTTTATCTCTTTTCCAGTGAGCTTCTTTTTTCTTTTGGTCTTTTGAAAAATCAAAAGGAGTCTGTAGCTCCTCTTCACTTAATTTAGATATAAAGTGATTGAGCTTTTCATAGTTTTCCTTAGAGGCTAGCACTAGCTCCTCTTTTGTTCTTGGTCTAGGCATAGGAGTTCTCCCTTCATTTTCAATTAGGTAAAGGTGTTTTCTTACTTCATTATACCATAATCAAAAAGCAGTTCTTCATTTTACGAAAAACTGCTTTTACTAATTAGTTATTTTATGCTTATAGTCACTAGTTTACATATAAATCTCTAAAGCGACCATCCACTTCAGCTATCTGATAGAGCAAGTAGGCTAGTTCTTGGTAATCTTCTTTTAAACATGAAAGATGGGCTTGGCCAAATAGAGTAGCCAATTCTTCTTTTAATCGTGCCCCTTCTGGATCATGATCTTTTAAAAATTTACTGAGATAGAGATTTCGAACAGCAGCAAGTTTAAAGCTGAAATACTGATGCAATTGTTTTTGCTCCGTATTTAAGCCGTTTTTAGCAACTGCTTTTGCATAGCATTCCAAAACACCACTTTGACCATTCAGATATCGGTTTTTCATAATCCTTGCTGTTTCCTGGTAGATTTCAGTCTGACTAGGACTCTTGACCTTCTTAAAATTTCCCCACATGGAGTAAGATCCACGCTTATAGTCAATAGCCTCCGCCTTCCAGGCTTCTAAGATGTCATTAAAAGCAACCTTCATGCAGGCAAAACCAGCTGGATCATGCAAATAGAGATACTGACCATCAAGAGCATACACGGTTACAAAGTGATCCACACCATAAAGGATTGTGTGATTGGGATTGTAAGTCAGATGACCCATATCAAGAGGTCCCAGTACGACAGGTCCATTGGACAGAAAGGTTTCCAACTTTCCTTTAATCTCTTCCAAATCTACTTCCGCTCCATCTTTTAGATAGAAATCCTCATAGTCAAAACCTAGTATTTTTAAGGAATGGGAGATGGAAAGATCTGGCATTCCATTATCAAAGAATACTAGAGGGTGCTGATCATCTTCCTTTACGATACTAGCGCCATTTCCCATCACCATGATTGCCTCTAGAAAGTCTGCTTTAAAGTCATAGCCATAGCCATCCAGTGCCATTATCAATGAATAGCTATAGCAAAGCGACACATCTCCAAAATACATCTGCATATTCTTGCCTCCTTATCTTCTATGGGACTATTATACCGAGAAAACTATTCGCATGCCCCATAAAATCCAAACAAAAAATATGGTTTGTTTGTTTACAGACATGAATGTCAACAATTAAAAACTCTGTAGAGATTCTTTCTACAGAGTTCGATTTGCATCTTTATAAATTATCAGAAAATGTTCTAGTTCTTAATCACTGGTATCCAGAGTTCCATTTGATAGTCAGGTGACGACATATCACCTTCGGTATAGACTTCGAAGTCTGGTGAGCCTGAGTGGCGATAGCCTGTTTCAGGGAAAAAGACCTCCAAGACATATTTCCAAGCATTGTGAATGCTAGCTGGTATAGGGCCTTTGACTGGGACTATAGCATATTCAGCTTCTGCGATATCTTTGATGAACAGACCTAGTTCTTCTGCTTTCGCTTTATCCGTCACATCATAAGCAGCCATATAGTTGATGATTTCACCTTCTTTGACTTCCGAACAGACACCAAAGGATTGCCCACTACCCAAACTTTCTAGGTTTTCAACGCTGTGATTGTTATAGAGATTCTCCCAAGCAGACGGGCACTGACTATTGTCAATAGCTTCCAATAGGACACCTGCCACGATAAATGCAGGCTTCTTTTGAATCTTGATATCCATGTTCTTTCCTCCTGTAATGTTTAAGGATAATTGAAGTCTAGGAAAGACCCGATAAGGTTTTCCATTTCGAACTTCTGAGGGAGTTGCCCTATGGAATTTCTTGAATGCTGCGCTGAAGGCGTCAGCAGACTCATAGCCGTATTTCAGTGCTATGTCAATGACTTTCTCAGAGCCTTCCCGCAAGTCTGTCACAGCTTCTGACAACCTGCGATTGCGTAAGTATTCTGCTAAAGTCATATCTGCTAGGATGGAAAAAAGCCTGCTAAAGAGAGCATAAGAATAGCCTGATAGCTGCTGAAACCTTTTCATATCCACTTCTCCAGTCAGTTGCCGCTCCAAATAATCCATGGTTTGATTGAATTGATGCATCATATTCTTCTTTTCTTACCTCCACAAGATACAAAGGTCGTTAAAAGCAAAGTGAAATTGGAAAATTAACGCTGGTTCTTCTGATTCTAGGTAATTTTTTCTTTTTCACATAGCTTTAGGCCATGTTCAATTCTATCTATATTCTAACAAATACAGGATACTTCCACCCTAGAATCTTTGTACAAGATTTAAAAGTGTAAATTCTATAACTTATCTTTTAATTTCTCAACAAAGAGATAGGCTGCAGGGCAGGTCAAGGTATTCTTAATCGTCAAATGATTAATTTGATGGATCTTTTTCCGGTCTGTATGGGGGAACTCACGACAGGCCTTGGGACGAACGTCGTAGATTGAGCAGAGATTGTCTCCTCCTAGAAAGGGGCAGGGCATGGATTTGAAAACCTTATCTCCATCTTCATCAACTTGTAAAAACTCTGCTTCAAAGGCTGGTAATTTCATCTTGAAATACTTGGCAATACGAGTAATATCCGCTTCCTTGAAGTCAGGCCCCAAGGTCTTGCAACAGTTAGCACATGCAGTGCAATCAATCTCAGAAAAAACTTCTTCGTGAATTTGCTGGGCTATCTTATCTAAGTTTTTAGGAGGTTTTTTCTTTAGATTGGCTAAGACTTTTCGGTGCTCCTTTTGCTTTTGCAAGGCTAGTTGGTGATAGTACTCAATATCAATTTCTTTAGACATAGTTTCTTTCTAATACAAGTGTTTTTGTCTATTATACCATAAGTTATTTTTCATTTTTGAGTATTGCACATAAAAAGCCCTTCGGATATAATCCGAGGGGCTTAAAACGTTGTTAAATCAACGGCCGAACTGTTGAATTTCAAGGTTCGGGATAAAATAGTTCACTGAACTATTTTATTTTTTAAGGTTGTAGAATGATTTCAATCCACGGTATTCAGCTACTTCACCAAGTTGGTCTTCGATACGAAGCAATTGGTTGTATTTAGCGATACGGTCTGTACGTGAAAGTGAACCAGTCTTGATTTGTCCTGCGTTAGTTGCAACTGCGATGTCAGCAATTGTTGAATCTTCAGTTTCACCTGAACGGTGTGATACAACTGCAGTGTAACCAGCTTCTTTCGCCATTTCGATAGCGTCGAATGTTTCAGTAAGAGTACCGATTTGGTTAACTTTGATAAGGATTGAGTTAGCAGCACCTTCTGCAATACCTTTTTCAAGGTAAGAAGTGTTTGTTACGAAGAAGTCGTCACCAACCAATTGAACTTTACCACCAAGACGTTCAGTAAGAGCTTTCCAACCGTCCCAGTCGTTTTCGTCCATACCATCTTCGATAGTGATGATTGGGTATTTGTTTACCAATTCTTCAAGGTAGTCGATTTGTTCTGCAGCAGTACGTACAGCAGCTCCTTCACCTTCGAATTTAGTGTAGTCGTAAACTTTACGTTCTTTATCGTAGAATTCTGATGATGCACAGTCAAATCCGATAAATACGTCTTTACCAGGAACATATCCAGCAGCTTCGATCGCAGCAAGGATAGTTTCAACACCGTCTTCAGTTCCTTCGAAACGAGGAGCGAATCCACCTTCGTCACCTACGGCAGTTTCCAAACCACGTGATTTAAGGATTTTCTTAAGTGCGTGGAAGATTTCAGCACCCCAACGAAGTGCTTCTTTGAATGATGGTGCACCAGCAGGTACGATCATGAATTCTTGGAAAGCGATTGGAGCGTCAGAGTGAGAACCACCGTTGATGATGTTCATCATTGGAGTTGGAAGAACTTTAGTGTTGAATCCACCAAGGTAGCTGTAAAGTGGGATTTCAAGGTAGTCAGCAGCAGCACGAGCTACAGCGATAGACACACCAAGGATTGCGTTTGCACCCAATTTACCTTTGTTAGGAGTACCGTCCAAGGCGATCATTGCACGGTCGATAGCTTGTTGGTCACGAACATCGTAACCGATAATAGCTTCAGCGATAACGTTGTTTACATTATCAACTGCTTTTTGTGTACCAAGACCACCGTAACGAGATTTGTCACCATCACGAAGTTCAACTGCTTCGTGTTCACCAGTAGAAGCTCCTGATGGAACCATACCACGTCCGAAAGCACCTGATTCAGTATAAACTTCTACTTCAAGTGTTGGGTTACCGCGTGAGTCTAGGACTTCGCGAGCGTAAACATCAGTAATAATTGACATTTTTTACTCTCCTTTGAGTTAAATTTTTTACACCTCTATGATACCTTAAAAATAAGCGTTTTTCAAGAAAAAACGTTATCTTTGTGCAAATTTTCCTTAACTTTATAAAGTAATCGCTTTCTTTTGTCTGTTTTCTTGCGATTTTTGTGATATACTGTTTTTATGACAGATTTATCAAAACAACTACTAGAAAAAGCTCATGGTGGGCCGAAATTAAACCCAGATGAACAACGCCACTATCTCGGAACTTTTGAGGAAAGAGTTCTTGGCTACGCTGATATCAGTACTGCCAATAGTTCTGAATTAGAACATGGATTTTTCTCTATTTTAGAAAGTTTTCAAGAAAAGGTAGAGATACTTTTTGTGAAGATCTCACCAAATATCGAGTTTGACAAACAGGTCTTTTACTTAAAACAAGCAAAGGAAAGCAACTGTCAGGCGACTATTGTTTCAGACAATCACCTCACCTCTCCTTTCGGTCTTGTCATTCATACAAATGAACCTGTTCAAGTAGACGAAAAGGACCTTAGACTTGCATTCTCAAGCCTCTGGGAGGAGAAAAAGGCAGAGGCTCCTAAAAAATCTATTTGGAAGAAATGGTTTGGTTAATGATTTCTCATATTTAATAAACGACCAATATTAGTAGCTGTGTGCTCCAAATAGAGACTTGCATTTTTCAAACTCTCTTCCAAAGGTTCACTTTTCTCTAAAATGGAAAAGGCTGCTTGTATATTTTCGAATGGTAGGGAAGGTAAATCCTCGGAAAGACTACCACAAATAGCGATAACTGGAACTCCTTCAGGAGTTCTTTTTGCTACACCGATAGGAGCTTTTCCAACAAAGCTTTGACTGTCCAGTCTACCTTCTCCAACGATAACCAAGTCGGCCCCTGCAACCTTCTTGTCAAAGTCAATCAAATCTAAGCAAGTGTCAATCCCAGATACGATAGTGGCCTCAGCAAAGGCACAGACCCCAGCCGCAATCCCACCGCCGGCTCCTACTCCATTGAGAGAGAGGGTTGCTGGTGAAAATTTTTCATAGAACCGCTGTATAGCCAAATCTACTGTCTCAAACAAAGCAGGATCCAAGCTCTTTTGTTTTCCAAATGTATAGGTCGCTCCTTGATGACCACATAAAGGGCTCACGACATCTGCTAAAATGCGAATTTTTGCATCTTCAGGAATCCTATACAACTTGCTATTTGAAACTAACTCGAATTCAAGCAAAGTTTGACCGCAAGCTGGCAATTCTTTTCCATTCTTATCATAAAAACGATAACCTAAAGCAGCAGCAATGCCTATTCCACCGTCATTACTAGCCGTACCACCAACTCCGATATAGATTTCTTTCATCCCTTGATCAACGAGATGGCGAATCAACTCTCCGATACCACGAGTTTGGATGTGGAGAGGATCTCGTTTCTCTTGCGGAATCTTCTCTAAACCAACCAAGTCAGCAACTTCAAAGAGTGCTAGTTCCCCTTTTTGAAAATAGCGCATTGCTTCTTTTAGACCAAAAGGTCCCGTCACCTCTTGCCATTTTTCTTCGAGATTAAGAGAATGTCGAATCGCATCTACAGTTCCTTCGCCTCCATCACAAACTGGGCAAAGAGATCAAACTACACCAGGAATTGCTTTCTCGAAACCTCTTTTTATAGCTTTGGCGACCTGGTCCGCGGCCAAACATTCTTTAAAAGAGTCAGGTGCTATAACAATTTTCATATTTCCCTCTCATTCTAAGAAATCAATCAGAGGAAGAACTTCTAAGAAATTCCTTTTATCTACATGGCAAGCTATCTCTGCTTTTACGACCTCTTTGGCACAAAAAGCTATACTGTGACCTGCTGACTTTAACATCAAGAGATCATTAGCCCCATCACCGATGGCAATCGTTCTTTCTTTGGGAAGTCCTAACTCCTTTCTCCATCTCTCAAGAGTAGCTTTTTTTACTTGACCTGTCACAATTTCACCAACTAATTTTCCAGTTAAAAAGCCGTCTTTGACTTCCAACTGGTTGGCAGAATAATAAGTAATCCCCAGAGACTTTGCTAACCTCTCAACGATTGAAGCAAATCCACCAGACACCAGACCGACTAGAATGCCATTCTTTTGAAGTATGGAGATAAATTCTTGAGCATTCTTGGACAGATGAATGTATTTGAAGACTGTATCAAAGACCGAAATTGGAAGGCCTTTTAACAAAGCGACTCTTTCTCGTAAGCTCGTTTCAAAATCCAGTTCTCCCCGCATTGCTTGATTGGTAATCTCTGAAATTTCCTCTTCGCAACCTACCTCTTTTCCTAAAAGGTCAATCACTTCTTCAGCTATTAAGGTTCCATCAACATCCATAACACAAAGGCCTTTTACTTGAGTCATCACTTCTCCTCTTTTCTAAACAGCCCAAAAATCGTATGAAAGAATCATACGATTTTATCTATTAGTTGACTAGACTATGGTACAAGTCAAGATAAGACTTGCAGGCTGTATCCCATGAGAAATCACATTCCATAGCTTGTTTTTGTAGATTTTTCCAAACGTCTGGCTGGTTCTTATAAACATCCAATGCTGTTTGGAAACTCCAGTTAAGCCAGTATGGTGTTAAATTGTCAAAGCTAAATCCAGTACCAGTTCCTTCGATCGGATTGAAGGCTTGAACTGTATCTCTTAGTCCACCCACTTCATGAACCAATGGTAGAGTTCCATAACGCATAGCCATCATTTGAGACAAGCCACATGGTTCAAAACGACTTGGCATGAGGAAGAGATCACAGGCTGCGTAGATTTCTTGAGCAAGTTTGACGTCAAAAGTGATATTTGCTGATAGCTTGTCAGGATAGACTTGAGCAAACCATGAGAAAGAATGTTCAAAAGCAGGATCGCCTGTTCCTAAAAGGACTATTTGAACGTCCTCTTGTAAGAAACGATGCAAGCTTTCTACAACGACATCAAATCCTTTTTGGCGTGTCAAACGAGAGACAATCCCAACTAGCGGAACATCTGCTCGCACAGGTAGACCAACTCTCTCTTGCAATTTTGCTTTGTTTTGTGCTTTTCCAGACAAATCATCCTTATCAAAATGATGGTCTAAAAGAGCATCTGTCTCTGGATTATAGAGATCGGTATCGATTCCATTAACAATACCAGAAACCTTGCCAGACTCCATTCTAAGAATCTGATCCAAGCCACAACCGAACTGACTAGTCATAATCTCATGTGCATAGCTAGGCGATACGGTTGAGACACGATCCGCGTATAGGATACCAGCTTTCATCCAGTTTAGACAATCATTCCAACGAAGGGTCCCATCAGCGTAACGTTCAAAACCGACTCCAAACAAATCCCACAACATTCCTTCAGAAAATTGACCTTGGAATTCCAAATTATGAATAGTTAAAACAGTTCTGATTCCTTGATATGCCTGAATCCATCTGTATTTTTCCTTCAAGAGAAAAGGAATCATAGCGGTGTGATAATCATGGACATGGAGAATATCTGGAATGAAATCAATTCGCTCCATGGCTTCAAGAGCAGCCAGTTGGAAGAAGGCAAAGCGTTCACCATCATCGAAATCTCCGTAAACATGACCTCGGAAGAAATAAGTTTGATTGTCTACGAAGTAGAAGGTAACACCATTTAAGACGGTCTTCTTAATACCACAGTACTGTCTGCGCCATCCCACACTCACTTCAAAGTGAAGAACATCCTCAATCTGGTCGCCGAACTTAGCCTCTACCATGTCATAGTAAGGTAAGACAACCGCAACTTCGTGCCCTGCCTTTACCAGTGATTTGGGAAGAGCGCCAATGACGTCTCCCAAACCACCTGTTTTTGAAAAGGGCGCACCCTCTGCTGCTACGAATAAAATTTTCATGAATGAATATCCTCTGTAACTTTTTCGCCTTTTTTGACTACAACTGGGTGTTCTGCAGTACCGCGAATAACGACACCGTCAGCAACTTCAACCCCTTTGTCCAAGATTGCATACTCAACTTGGGCACCTTGACCAATCACAACACGTGGGAAGAGAAGGCTGTCTTTAACTAGACTATCCTTATGAACGTGAATATTACGTGATAGGACCGACTGAACTACTTCACCCTCTATGATACTACCAGAGGCGAACTGCGAAGTACTTACCTTAGAGGTATTTGAGTAGTAAGTTGGTTCTTCGTTCTTAACCTTGGTATAAATCTTTTGGTTAGGTGAGAAGAGAGAGTAGAATTTTTGAGACTCCAGCATATCAATATTGGCTTGATAATAGGATTGAACAGAGTGAATATTGGCTAGGTAGCCAGTGTATTCATAAGCAAAAGCACCTTCTTTAGCTGCCAACTCACGTAAAACATAGCGTAATTTTTCTGGGTATTCTTTTTGAACTTCTTCTTCCAAACGCTTAATCAACCACGGAGTATCAACGACGAATATATCTGTAGACATATTGAAAAGTTCATCCGTTGACTTGCTATCAAAAAGTTTGTGGGAAAGAACATGGTCTGTTTCATCGATTTCTAAGATAGCATTAACATCTGAAATATCCTTTTTAGGTAATTTCTTATAAACAACCGTAATTGGACGCCCAGCAGTAGTATGTAAATGGAATACTTGATTGAGGTCAATATTCACCACGATATCACAGTTAAGTGCAACCGTCTGATTTGATCCTGAACGTTTCAAATAAGTGAGAAGCTGTTGGTAATATTCTTTCCCAACTGTGCTACTTTCAACACGCGTATTATAAATACCTAGATAGTAGTGACTGAGAAGGGTAGATAAGCCCCACTCACGTCCTGAACGAATGTGGTCAAAGACTGAACTGATATTATCTTGTTGGAAAATTCCAAAGACACTACGAACACCAGCATTTGCAAGGCTAGAAAGAGGGAAGTCAATCAGACGATATTTTGCTCCAAATGGCAAGCTGGCTACTGGACGATGATCTGTCAAAGTTGACATATCATGAAAACCAACGGTGTTTCCTAAAATGGCTGAATATTTATCAATCTTCATCTGTTGCTACCCCCACTACTTCATCATATCCTACTACTTGTACTTCGTCTGTTCCATCAATTTCGACACCTTCAGAAATAACAGCACCTTCACCAATGATGGCACGTTTAATTTTTGCACCTTTTCCGATAATGGCACCACTCATGATTACAGAGTCTACTACTTCAGCACCCTCACGTACTTGCGCTTCTGTTGAGAGAATGGAATGCTTAACAGTTCCATCCACGAGACAGCCATCCACAACTAAAGAATCTTCTACATGAGCGTGTTTTCCAATAAAGTTTGGTGGTGAAATCAAGTTGCGTGAGTAGATTTTCCACTGACGATCACGACTATCCAAAGCGTTGTTTGGATCAATGTATTCCATATTCGCTTCCCATAGAGACTCGATAGTACCAACGTCTTTCCAGTAGCCTTTGAATTCATAAGCATAGACACTTTCTCCAGACTCAAGGTAATTTGGAATAACGTTTTTACCAAAGTCTGACATATCTACCTTGCTCTTTTCAGCAGCAACAAGCATATTGCGAAGTCGTTTCCAGTCAAAAATATAAATCCCCATAGAAGCCTTTGTAGACTTAGGTTGAGCAGGTTTTTCTTCGAATTCAACGATACGGTTATTGGCGTCTGTATTCATGATACCAAAACGGCTAGCTTCTTTGAGAGGTACGTCTAGGACAGCTACTGTCAAGCTGGCATTGTTGTCCTTATGTGATTGGAGCATGTCATCATAGTCCATCTTGTAAATATGGTCACCAGAAAGGATCAGAACATATTCAGGATTGACACTGTCGATGTAGTCAATATTTTGGTAGATAGCGTGGCTAGTTCCTTCAAACCAACGATTTCCCTCGCTTGCAGAGTAGGGTTGAAGAATAGAAACACCTGTGTTAATTCCATCCAGACCCCAGCTCGAACCATTTCCAATATGGTTATTTAAGGCAAGAGGTTGATACTGCGTAATAACACCGACGTTGTGAATCCCAGAGTTAGCACAGTTTGAAAGCGCAAAGTCAATGATACGGTAGCGCCCACCGAATTGCACTGCTGGTTTGGCAATGCTTTGAGTGAGTTTTCCGAGACGTGTTCCTTGCCCACCGGCAAGGATCAAAGCTAGCATTTCATTCTTCATTTTCTACTCCTTTTTGGGTTTTATTTGTGACAGTTCTAGTTGGTTTCAAGCGACGTTTAATCTTCCAGATACTTGCTCCCATAGCTGGCAAGGTAAAGGTCAAGGTCTGCTCATAATCCTTCCATAATCCTTCTTGAGTTTGAACCGTTTGGTTGTATTCTTTCCAGACACCACCCCATTGTTCCAATTCTGTATTCCAAACTTCTTCATAAACTCCCGCGACAGGAAGTCCGATTGTAAAGTCTTTTCGTTCAACAGGCGCCATATTAAAGACACAGACTAGCATTTCACCCTTTTTACTCTTACGAATAAAGGAAAGGACACTCTGATCTCTATTATCCGCATCGATAATTTCGATGCCATCGTAGCTGGTGTCAATTTCCCAAAGGCAACGATGCTCTTTATAGAATTGATTGAGTTGAGAAGTGAAGTACTTCATCTTAGCATTCATTGGATCTTCCAAGTTAGACCATTCTAGCTGTTCCTCAGACTTCCACTCTAAGAACTGACCATATTCGCTTCCCATGAACAAGAGTTTCTTACCTGGATGACAAATTTGATAAGTGTAGAGATTTCGCAAACCTGCAAATTGATTGTAGCGATCTCCCCACATCTTGTGCATCATGCTTTTCTTACCATGCACGACTTCATCATGCGAGAAAGGTAAGAGGTAGTTTTCATTGAAAACGTACATGAAGCTGAAGGTTACCAAGTTGAAATCATACTTACGATAAATCGGGTCTTCCTCGTAGAAACGGAGAATGTCGTTCATCCACCCCATATTCCACTTGTAGTCAAATCCTAGACCGCCCATTTCTTTCATACCAGTAATCTTTGTTGCTGATGAACTTTCTTCTGCAATCATCATCACATCTGGATGAGCTAACTTGATAACAGTGTTCAAACGTTGAAGGAAATAGTAGCCTTCGTAGTTGAGATTGCCGCCGTCTTTGTTTGGAGTCCAAGGAGCATTATCATAGTCTAGGTAGAGCATATTGCTAACTGCATCCACTCGAATACCATCTAAATGATAAAAGTCAATCCAGAATTTAATGCTAGAAATCAAGAAGGACTGAACTTCATTCTTCCCAAGGTCAAAGTTAAGAGCTCCCCAACCGTAGTTATGGGCCTTGTTGTGGTCTTGGTATTCAAAAGTTGGTGTTCCATCGTAATAAGCAAGGGCGTCATCGTTGATGGTAAAATGACCTGGAACCCAATCCACAATTACACCGATATTGTTTAAATGACATTCCTCAACAAATTCTTGGAATTCTTCTGGTCGCCCGTAAGAATGCTCCATAGCAAAGTAACCCATAAGCTGGTAGCCCCAACTTAATCCAAGTGGGTGAGCCATTAAAGGCATAAACTCGATGTGAGTGTAATTCATCTCAACAAGGTATGGAATGAGTTCTTCCTTGAGTTGTGCAAAGCTGTATGGACTACCATCTGGATTTCTCTTCCAAGATCCAGCGTGAGCTTCACAAATATTGACTGGTCTCTCAAAAAAGCCCCAGCGTTTTCTCCTAGCTAGCCAAAGACCATCTTTCCATTTTTTCTCTGGAATATCAGTCAGGATGGCTCCAGTCTCTGGGCGGGCCTCAAAACGAACCGCCAACGGATCAATTTTCATAATCTGGTGCCCATTTGCACGCGTGATATGATACTTATAAATCTGCCCTTCATGAGCCAGACTTGTGAAGACTTCCCAAACACCCGATTCATTCCGTACCATAGGAATTTGGTGCTCTGTCCAGTTTGTAAAATCACCAACTAAGTGCACAGCCTGAGCGTTAGGTGCCCAAACACGGAAAGTAAAACCAATTTCTCCGTCTTTTTCCTCTTTATGTGCTCCTAGATAGTGCTGAAGATGAAAATTTTCTCCAGTAGTGAAGGTTCTCAATGCTTCTTGATTATTCATCCAATCCCCTTTCTTTTTGTAAGCGTTTTCTATATTTCCATTATACTATCTTTTAAAAGAACTTTCAAGCAGTTTACGGAATTTCTTAAAAAATATCTTGAAAATTTTGGAAAAATTATCTTAACTTAGCTTTCACTCATTTCTGAGGGAAAATAATAATTTCCATATATTTTTTTATTATAATACCAGAATATTCGTTTTTTATCAATTTTAAACTGTAATTTTTTGAAAAAAATAAAATCAGGAAGCCCTTTTCCTGATTTTATAGATTATTTCACATCAAAAACAATGGATTTGACATTTGTCATTGCTTCAATGCTGTATTTAATCCCTTGCACACCAGCACCAGATCCTTTGACCCCAAGGAATGGGAAATTATCTGGCCCACGTTGCGTTTTATTATTAATATGAACAGTACCGACTTCAAGTTTTTCAGCGATTTCAAACGCTTTTTTAAAATCATTTGTGAATACGGATGATTGAAGACCGAACTCAGATTCATTGGCAATTGCTACCGCTTCATTTGCGTCGGAAACACGGATAATTGGCAGAACAGGACCAAACGGTTCTTCCCAAGCTAATTTCATATCTCTTGTGACATAATCAAAAAGTCCCGGCCAAATGAGATTGCCCTCACGTTTGATTGGACTGAGCGCTTTGGCACCTTTACCTTGCGCATCTTGAATCAATCCCCAGATGAAGTCAGCTGAAGCATTATCAATAACAGGTGTGATATCAGCATTGTCAAATGGGTCACCAACGGTTAGCTTAGCAACTTCTGCTTGAAGTAATTCAGCCAATTTATCCGCTATACTTTCCACAACCAAGACACGCTTGATGGCAGTACAACGTTGTCCTGAATAGCTAAAGGCTCCACCGACGATTTGTTTAGCTGCGTGTTCCAAGTCTGCATCTTCGAGAACGATAGCTGCATCTTTCCCACCAAGTTCAAGCATGATAGGTCGCATACCAGCTAAACGACCAATACGCTCACCAATCGGTGTTGAACCTGTAAAGTTAATGAAGTTCACTTCTTTGTGTTCAATGATATAGTCACCAATTTCAGAACCTCGTCCAGTTATCGTATTAAATACTCCTGCTGGAATACCTGCCTCATCAAAAGCCTTGGCTAATAACAGACCTGAGATAGATCCTTGTGTTGGCGGTTTAAACATGACGACATTCCCTGCAATCAAAGCCGGAGCAATCTTAGATCCAGAAAGGTTAACTGGATAGTTAAATGGCGCGATAGCTAAAACGACACCAACTGGCTCACGACGGACAACGGCTAGTTTGTTTTTACTTGCAGCTTCAAAACCGCCACCTTCCATTGCTTGTCCAGTGATACGGAGACCTTCTTCTGCAGCAAAACGGATCAAATCTGCTGTACGTACTACTTCTCCAATGGCTGCTTTTATCCCTTTAGCAACCTCTTTGGCAAGAATTGTACCAATTTTTTCTTTATCGCGTTCTAAAATAGCTGCTACCTTATGCAGATAGGCTGCACGTTCAACTGGTGCTAAATCACGCCATGCTGGGAAAGCTGCACGCGCAGCTTTCATAGCCTCATCTACTTCAGCTTGACTCATAGCTGGTACTGTCCCCAGCTTTTCCTGATTAATGGGTGAATAGATTGTAATTTCCTTTTCAGATGATTTCCAATTTCCATTTACTAAATTCTGATAATTTGTCAAATTCTCTTCCTCCTGAAAATTATTAAGATTTATTTTATCAAATTTTCAGAAAATTACAACCCTTTTTGTGAAAAAATTGAGATTTTTTTCACAATCTTGATCCTTCAAATTATTTGAAACTTAATTCTACTCTTCATTAAAAACCTCATAAATGACAAAAAGGATTAGATAATCTAACCCTTTTTACTACATTAATTTATGAGAGCACTTTTAAAACTGCGACACTAATATCATCAATAACATTTTCTTGTTTTGAACGACTGTTGGTAAGGAACATTTCAAGCTTACCTGCATTTTCAAAGTAGAAGGAAGTTCCCTTAGCATTGAATACCACCAATAAGTGCTCTGCTCCACCGTGAATCTCGTAAACAATCCAGCCACTATTCTCAGCAGCTGTATGGACAAAGACATGACGGTAAATTTCTTCATATGTTGGATAAGAGAAGGCACTGATTTGCGTTTTTAGGCGGATAATCTGACGAATAAACTCAATGCTGTCTTGACGTTCATTGATCAGATCCCAGTTGACTTGGTTAACACTGTCCGGAGCATTATAGCTATTCATAGCACGTTCTCGGTCTGCAGGAGTTAGTTCTCCATATTCACCAGTTGGAATCAACTTAGTTCGACCAAACTCTTGACCAAGTTCCATAAAGGACATACCTTGCATGAGAAGATTCATAGCTGTCGCTGTCTCAACCTTGCGCATAATCTGGTCGGAACTCTGATTCGGATGAAGGGTTGCTAGCAAGTCATGAAGATTGTAATTATCATGAGCTTCAACATAGTTGAGAACTTGGTTTGGACTGAGATAAGATCCCAACTCTCGGCTACCAAGAATAGCCTTGGCGACGATTGGTTCTGTAGCAGCACCACTCACAAATCCTGATTTGATTGCTCCATAAACTTCTCCTCCTTTGATCGCATCACGCTGATTATCGTTAAAGAAACCTATATTTGGCATCTGATAGGCGTTATCCTTCTTAGCCTTGTCATAAGGAGCTAGACCTGTTCCCATATCCCAGCCTTCTCCATAAGTGAGAATACGCGGATCGACCTCATCCAGTGCCCAACGAATTGCCTGCATAGTTTTGACATCATGAATGCCCATCAAGTCGAAACGGAAACCGTCAATATTGTATTCTTTCACCCAATAAAGGATGGAATCAATCATATACTTGCGGAACATCTCGTGTTCACTTGCAGTTTCATTTCCTACTCCCGTACCGTTTTGAAAAGTTCCATCACGATTCATACGATAGAAATAATCGGGAACAGTTGTCTGGAATGGAGCGTCCACTGTTGAGAAGGTATGGTTGTAAACGACATCCATAATGACACCGATTCCTGCATCATGATAAGCCTGAATCATGGTCTTGAGGTCTCGAATAACTTGTCCGGGATCATCTGGATTGCTAGAGAAGCTCGTTTCTGGTGCGTTGTAGTTTTGAGGATCATAACCCCAGTTATAGGTTACATTTCCATCCTGATCATATTCCTTATGACGATCAAAGATGGGTTGAAGTTGAACATAGTTGCAACCAAGTTCTTTAATATAGTCAAAGGCGGTTGCTTGACCGTACTGGTTAACTGTTCCAGTCTGAGCAGCACCCAAGAAGGTTCCGCGGAGTTCTTCAGGAACACCAGATGTAGGCGATTTGGTAAAATCACGAATATGCATTTCACAGATAACTGCTTTACATGGATTCTCCAAACGCCAAGGTGCTTCTGTCCCATGTTTGACTTCAAATCTTTCTACTTGTCTGTCCTGATGAGAAAGAATTACAGAACGTTTCCCGTCAGGACTTGTTGCAGTTGTATAAGGATCTCTTGTCAAACTCTTGTGATGAGGAAATTCAATTTGATACTGATAAGCCTTACCAGCAAGATTTTCATCTAAGTCTAGACTCCACACACCAATGGTATTGTACTTATGACTATATGAATAGCTATTACCACGCTCTAGATTAAAGGTTTTCCAAATGGGTGCATCGTTACTAGTGTTTTCATAGACAACCACCTGAACAGCTGTAGCTGTTGGAGCCCAAAGTTTAAAACTGGTCTGGGAATCAGATCTTTGGCAACCCAAGTCTCCTTGATATCCCCAGTGATGATCAAAGCTTGCGCTATGGATGGCTTTATCAAAGGCAAAAGGATTTTGATCTTTATAGTAAGGACTAGCAATGGCTGGGTTTTCAGAATAATAAACAGTCTCGTCGCCCTCTAAAATCCATGCTTCTGTTAGCAAGGGATAGTAGTTAAAACGTACAAGATATTCTTTTAATACACCATCTATCTCGGCTTTGAAGGTGAAACTATCCACCTTTTCCTGACTGGTCACGGTAAAAGAAAACTGAAGACCAAAATAAGTGGTCTCTGAAGTTAAAGAGCTTTTGTTTTCATCTCGGTCTGTGCTAAATGAGCAAGCTGTATAATCTCCACTTTTTCTATGAAAATGGAGAAGAACGGGATAATTGTACATGTTTTTTCCTAATTTCTAATTTCTATTTTAATTTTTTATTTGATGCTGATGGATTCAGTTGGCATTTCATCACGATGGACAACAGATTTTAACCATGTCAAAACACATCAGGAGAGATAGTTTCAGACTATCTGACACCTTGTTTTTACTATCATTACAAACTTTCTAGCCAAGCTTCATCTCGAACTTCGATACCAAGTTCTTGTGCTTTTTGGAGCTTGCTTCCTGCATCCGCTCCTGCTACGACTAGATCTGTTTTCTTGGATACACTGCCTGTGACTTTGGCACCAAGACTTTCGAGTTTGCTTTTTGCTTCTGAGCGCGTGAGGCGTTCCAATTTTCCTGTCAGAACTACCGTCAAACCTGACAAGGCTGCATCTGCCACTACTGTCTGCCCTTTGTAATCCAGATTGACTCCAGCTTCTTTCAACTCGTCTAAGAGAATCTTCGATCCTTCTGTAGCAAAATAAGTCTGAAGACTTTGAGCAATCACACTACCCAAGCTTTCGATACTTGCCACTTCCTCTGGATCTGCCTGAGCTAAATTTTCAATAGAGTGGAAGTGTTGGAGCAAGAGCTGACTAGCCTTACTTCCGACATGGCGAATTCCCAGACCAAACAAGAGCTTTTCAGCAGAGTTTTCCTTAGATGCTTGAATAGCCTGATACAGTTTAGAAGCAGACTTTTCCTTGATGCCCTCCAAAAGGAGGAAATCATCTTCTTTCAAACGGTAAATATCCGCCACATCCTTTACTAAATTGGCAGCAAAAAGCTTTTCAACGATAGATGGACCAAGTCCTGTAATATTCATGGCATCTCGGGAGGCAAAGTGAATCAAACCTTCCATGATTTGGGCAGGACAGCGAGGATTGATACAACGCAGGGCTACTTCATCTTCAAAATGAAGCAATTGACTGTCACAACTTGGACAATTAGTCGGAATATCTAGTCTTTCTTCAGAAACACGCTTGGACTCTACTACACGCAAAACAGCAGGGATGATATCTCCAGCCTTATAGACAATAACCGTATCATCTTTGCGGATATCTTTTTCAGCAATATAGTCCACATTGTGCAGTGTTGCACGGCTAACAGTTGTCCCAGCAAGCTGAACAGGTGTTAGATTGGCAGTCGGGGTCACAACACCCGTACGGCCAACTGTCCAATCAACTGAAAGGAGCTGGGCTTCTTTTTCTTCAGCAGGAAATTTGTAGGCGACTGCCCACTTGGGCGCTTTAACGGTAAAGCCAAGCTCTTCTTGACCTGCTAGGTCATTAACCTTGATTACCACTCCATCAATATCGTAGGGCAGTTTCTCCCGTTCTTGTCCTACTTCTTGAATGAACTCCCATATCTCATCTATGCTTTCAGCCAGAATTCGTTTAGGATTAACTACAAATCCAAGCTGTTCAAGATGCTTCAAAACCTTTTCTTGGCTGTCGCGAGTTGAAGGGCTGGCTTCTTGATAGAGGAAAGTCGCAAGATTACGCTTGGCCACTACTGCTGTATCCAACTGACGGAGGGTTCCTGCAGCTGCATTACGAGGATTGGCAAATTCAGGCTCTCCATTTTCTTGGCGAGCTTGGTTGACCTGGTCAAAAGAAGCGCGTGGCATGTAACACTCCCCACGAACGGTAATATCAAGTTCTTCTGGCAAGGTCAAAGGAATGTCCTTGACACGCTTGAGGTTTTCTGTGATATTCTCACCAATAGAACCATCTCCACGTGTCGCCCCAACGACAAAAATCCCCTTTTCATACGTAAGTGAGATAGACAAACCATCGATTTTCAGCTCACAGATATAAGTGGGATGGGCTAACTCCTTACGAACACGCGCATCAAAAGCTTCTAACTCTTCACGTGAAAAAGCATCCTGCAAACTATAAAGAGGATACTGATGACTGTATTTTTCAAAACCATCTAAAACCTTACCACCAACGCGATGGGTCGGACTGTCTGCTAAAACTTGATCTGGATAGGCAGCTTCCAACTCGACCAACTCTCGGTAGAGGCGATCATACTCGCTATCTGACACCGAGGGATTATCACTCGTATAGTACTCGGTCGCATAGCGGTTGAGCAAGGCAACTAACTCATTCATTCTTTCATTCATAAAACTATTCTACCATAAATCAAGCCCTCCTCACAATAGAGAAGGACTGAAAAATGGATTGTGGAGAAATATTTTCTAAAAAAGAGAAATTATAACTCTTTTTTAAAATGACTTCGTACATAAACGAGGGATAAACAAGACAGGGCAATAACCCCGCTCCCAATTATCAGGAAAGAAGAGAGATGAACACTTGGTAGCACCGTCATAAAGCCTTTTGCAATCGGCATAAATAGGATGGCTAAGGTAAAAATTGTACTTAGCACTCTCCCCAAGTATTCCCCCTTAACCTTGGTTTGCACCTGAGTAAAAAAGTGAATATTAAAGATCGTCATAAACAGTTCACAAACTAAATTTCCAGAAAAAGAAAGAAAAGTTGGCAGTGGTAATCCCATCATAAAAACTCCAACTCCAGTCAAAGCCAATAGAATCAAAAGATTATAAACACTTGCCTTTATTTTACTAGCTAGAAGAGCTCCGATAATCGAACCAATAGCGCCCATAGTCAAAATACTCGCATAAGCTCCTTCTACCCCGTAAAGTCGATTTGAAAAAGGGAGGAGAAATTCAAAAGCTGCAAAAAAGAAATTAACACTGGAAGCTACTATCAGAAGGAAAAAGATTTCTTGCTGGTGCCAGATATAGGCAAGTCCTTCTTTCATATCAGCAAAAATATTTCTCCAACTAAAAGTCTTTTTCTCTTGTTCCTGAGTCTCTTTTTTGGGAAGTAAAGCTACTAAGATAAATGCGATGAAAAAACTAATGACATCTAAAACAAGCGTCATATGGAGACTGGCAAATTGTAGAACGATGAAAGAAATAGCTAAACAGAGAATACCGCAAATCAAGTCTGTCGTCATCAAAATTTTGCGACGCGAAAAGCGGTCTGAAATCACTCCGCCAAAGGGATTGACTAGAATCGATGTAACCAACTCAGAAATTTGATAAATCCCAAGAACAGTCTGTCCTATCGTCCCCATTGATGCTAACCAAACACTGTTTCCATAGTCATAGAGCATATTTCCTATCTTATTAATAGCACCACGACTAATCAACTGGATTGCATGTCGATCCATATAAAAAACTCCTCTCAAATTTTGAAACTATTGTATCAAAACTAAAAGGAGTCTCTTCGTTTTTCCCTTATTTGGGAAATTTAAGGATTTACAAATTTTTCATAATGTTCCTGATAGTAAGCCACTTGCTCTGGAAGTCCAAGCACATCAAAAATATTCATGGCTTCCTGCATCTGACTACAACCTTCTTCTTTCAAGTCTCTCTGGTAGAGGGCAAAACCCTTGAGATAGTGGAAGATATTGCGCTCATAAAGCTTGATACCATTTCCAATCAACTTCTCCACATAGGCCTCAAAATAGTCCGCATCCGTAAAGGAACGGTTTTCCAAACAATGCTGGTAACAGTTAAGAGCTAAAATCAAAACAAGTTTTCGATGCCGACCAATTTCTTTGTAGTAGTCTTCTCGCTCCATGACTTCTCTGCCAATCCGAGCCACATAGTCCACATTGTAGAAAGTATAGAGATTCCCGAAAAGAATCAACTCATACATAGTCCATTCTTCTGTTTGAAAAAGATAATCTGCTACCTTTTCCAAATCTCTCTGCCTCATCGTGTAATGAGCATCTCTTTGACAAATCAGACCTTGTAGCAGAATCCAATTCAGCTCAAAATAGAGGGGATTGGTCGAACTTTTCGCTTTCTTGAGCTGTTCCTTTTGAAGCTTTTGAAAACCTGCAATATCATTTGAGTAGTAAAGCGGAATAATCTGTGCCATTACGGCAACATGTTCATGATTTTGAAAATCCCTAGCCTTGTCCATGAAATTTTCAATAGTCACATGAATATTATCCAAAATCTCAAAGAAACGAGAAACTGCTAGATCAGACTCCCCAAGCTCGAAGCGAGATAACTGAGAGGTTGAACATGATCCACCTGCCGCCTCTTTTAAGGAGTATTTCCCACTTGTTCGAAATTCACGAAATACCTTTCCTAGATGTTCCATTTCTTACACCTGCTCCGATAATTCTTCCCACTCAAGCATAGCCTCTTCCTGACGATGGCTAATTTTGTCCAGTTCAGTCTGCAATTCCATGAGCTTTTCAGCATCGTTGGTTTCCAGCATTTGTTCAGAAATGGCTTGACTTTGAGCTTCTAACTCTTCGATTTCAGCTTCCAAACTCTCGATTTGACGCATGAGCTTGCGGGCTTCTTTTTGACTTTCTTTTTGTGCCTGGTAGTCATTAGCTGGACTTGCTTCTTTTGCTTGATTACTCATTGAAGCTTCCTCTGTCTGGCTTGCTTCTACTTCTGCTTTCTTCTCAACATAGTAGTCATAATCTCCTAGATAGAGGGTTGAACCATTCTCGGACAATTCCAAAACATGAGTGGCTACACGGTTGATGAAATAACGGTCGTGACTGACGAAAAGAAGGGTTCCATCAAAGTCAATCAGGGCATTTTCCAAAACTTCCTTGCTATCAATGTCCAAGTGGTTGGTCGGCTCGTCAAGAATCAAGAAGTTATTGTTTTCCATTGAAAGTTTGGCAAGCAGCAAACGAGCTCTTTCACCACCAGACAGCATCCCGACTGACTTTTTAACATCATCTCCTGAGAAAAGGAAGGCACCAAGGCGGTTGCGTATCTCAACTTCTGGAGTCAATTTAAAATCATTCCAGAGTTCATCCAGAACAGTATTACTTGGTGTCAACTTGCTTTGAGTCTGATCATAGTAGCCAACCTCAACATTGGCCCCAAATCGCTTTTCTCCTTTGATAAAAGGAATCTGATCCACAATAGACTTGATAAGGGTTGACTTACCAATACCATTTGGTCCTACGATGGCAACAGCATTTATCTTACGGAGGTCAAGGTTAATAGGCTCTGACAATATCTCCCCATCATAGCCAATAGCAGCATTTTCAACAGTCAAAACAACATTTCCCGACGTTTTTTCAGACTGGAAAGTCATATTGGCTGATTTCTTGCCAGCTTCAGGCTTTTCCAAACGCTCCATTTTTTCCAGTTGTTTGCGTCGAGATTGAGCACGCTTGGTCGTTGAAGCTCGGACTAGATTGCGATTGACAAAGTCTTCCAGAGCAGCGATTTCCTTCTGCTGCTTTTCATAGTTCTTAGCTTCCGTTGCTAGTTTTTGTTCTTTCAGCTCGACAAAACGAGAGTAATTTCCCACATAGCGATCTAAGGAATGCTTGGTCAAATCGAGTGTAACCGTCGCAACCTTGTCTAAGAAATAACGGTCGTGGCTGACAATAATGAGGGCACCGCTATAGTTTATCAAGTAATTTTCCAACCAGGCTATGGTTTCAATATCCAAGTGGTTGGTTGGCTCGTCCAAAACCAAGAGATTGGGCTTTTCAAGGAGCATTTTTGCTAGAGCCAGACGAGTATTTTGACCACCAGAAAGCTCAGCAATTTTCATCTGCCACATAGATTCATCAAACTTAAAACCATTTAAGATAGCACGGATATCAGCTTCATAGGTAAAGCCGCCTGCTTGACGGAAATTCTCTGACAAACGGTCATAATCCGCCATCAGTTTATCCAATTCAGCGCCAGACTTTTCACCCATCTCCAACTCCATCTGACGAAGTTGCTTCTCAGTCCGACGTAGATCATCAAAAACATGGAGCATTTCATCGTAGATGGTATTTTCAGACTCAAATCGGCTATCTTGGGCTAGATAAGACAGAGAAATATCTTTTTTCTTATTGATTTCCCCACTAGTTGGCTCCTCTTCTCCAACCAAAATCTTCAAAAGAGTAGACTTACCCGCTCCATTTCTCCCAACGAGGGCAATCCGATCTCGTTCATCTACTTGCAGATTGATATTATCAAAAAGAACCTCTCCTGCAAATGAACGTTCAATTTTATTAGCTTGTAAAATAATCATATAGGTAGTATAGCATGTTTCCCTAAGGGGTTCAAGACTATAGAATCCATTTCATTTCAAGCTTTTTCAGAAAGTTATGCTAACGTTTTACTAAAATGATAAATCGTGATATAATGAAAGCGATTAAAAGAATTTACAAAAAAAGGAGATCCTCTATGACTTATCAAGAAAACTATCAAAAATGGTTAGATTTTGCTGAACTTCCTGACTACCTTCGTCAAGATTTGGAAAATATGGATGAAAAAACAAAGGAAGATGCCTTCTATACAAATCTTGAATTTGGTACTGCAGGTATGCGTGGTTTAATCGGTGCGGGTACTAACCGTATCAATATCTATGTTGTTCGTCAGGCAACTGAAGGCTTGGCTCGTTTGATTGAGTCAAAAGGTGGAAATGAAAAAGAACGCGGTGTGGCAATTGCCTACGATAGCCGTCACTTCTCACCTGAGTTTGCCTTTGAATCTGCGGCAGTTCTTGCTAAACACGGTATCAAATCATACGTTTTTGAAAGCCTTCGTCCAACTCCAGAACTGTCATTTGCAGTTCGTCACCTCAACTGTTTCGCAGGTATCATGATTACTGCCAGCCACAACCCAGCTCCATTTAATGGTTACAAGGTTTATGGTGAAGATGGCGGTCAAATGCCTCCACACGATGCGGACGCTTTGACAACTTACATTCGCGCTATTGAAAATCCATTTGCTGTTGAAGTTGCTGATGTCGAAGCTGAAAAAGCTTCTGGCTTGATTGAAGTCATTGGCGAAGCTGTCGATGTTGAATATCTTAAAGAAGTTAAGGACGTAAACATCAACCCAACATTGATTGAAGAATTCGGTAAAGACATGAAGATTGTCTACACACCACTTCATGGTACTGGTGAAATGTTGGCTCGTCGTGCTCTTGCTCAAGCAGGATTTGACTCTGTTCAAGTTGTTGAAGCACAAGCAACTGCAGATCCTGACTTCTCAACTGTAAAATCTCCAAACCCAGAAAGCCAAGCAGCCTTCGCACTTGCTGAAGAACTTGGTCGTCAAGTTGGTGCAGATGTGCTTGTTGCAACTGACCCAGACGCTGACCGTGTTGGTGTTGAAGTTCTTCAAAAAGATGGTAGCTACCTCAACCTTTCAGGTAACCAAATCGGTGCCATCATGGCTAAGTACATCTTGGAAGCCCACAAAAACGCAGGAACTCTTCCAGCTAATGCAGCCCTTTGTAAATCTATCGTATCAACTGACTTGGTAACGAAGATTGCTGAAAGCTACGGCGCAACCATGTTCAACGTCTTGACAGGTTTCAAATTTATCGCTGAAAAAATCCAAGAATTCGAAGAAAAGCACAATCACACTTACATGATGGGATTTGAAGAGAGCTTCGGTTACTTGATCAAACCATTCGTACGTGATAAAGACGCTATCCAAGCCGTTCTTGTCGTTGCTGAGCTTGCTGCCTACTATCGTTCACGTGGTTTGACATTGGCTGACGGTATCGAAGAAATTTACAAAGAGTATGGCTACTATGCTGAAAAGACTATCTCTGTAACTCTCTCAGGTGTCGATGGAGCTGAGCAAATCAAAGCGATTATGGCTAAGTTCCGTAACAATGCTCCAAAAGAATGGAACGCAACAGCTATCACTGTTGTAGAAGACTTCAAAGCACAAACTTCTACTACTGCTGATGGTATTGTAACTGCCTTAACAACTCCTCCAAGTGATGTTTTGAAATACACTCTTGCGGATGGTTCTTGGATCGCTGTTCGCCCTTCAGGTACAGAACCAAAAATCAAGTTCTACATTGCCGTTGTGGGTCAAAGCAACGAAGATTCACAAGCTAAGATTGCCAACATCGAAGCAGAAATCAATGCCTTTGTAAAATAAGCAAGATGAAAGATGAGATAAAACGATCTCATCTTTTTTTCGTATCAAATCCGAGCAATTTTAGAAACTTTGTGGCATACTAGTTTTATCAAAAAAAGAGAGGTATTCTTATGAATCAGTTTTTAGAAGATATTAAAGACCTTGAAGTTACTACAGTTACACGTGCCCAAGAAGCACTCGATAATAAAGAAACAGCAACCTTCTTCATCGGTCGCAAAACTTGTCCTTACTGTCGTAAATTTGCTGGCACATTGGCAGGTGTCGTAGCTGAAACTAAAGCACACATCTACTTCATCAACAGTGAAGAACCAAGTCAACTCAATGAGTTGCAAGAATTCCGTTCACGTTATGGAATTCCAACTGTACCAGGCTTTGTCCACGTTGCAGATGGTCAAATCAATGTCCGTTGCGACTCTTCCATGTCAGCACAAGAAATCAAAGAATTTGCAGGATTGTAAAAGACAATAAAAGAAGGCACTCGCCTTCTTTTTTATATATCTGTCAGTGGTGTTGCGGTATCTGGGGAAGTATCGTAAACCTTAAAGTCCACTCCTACACCCAGATCAGCTTGTGCTAGCTGATTGACCATGGTCATATGAGCCAGTTCCTTGATATTGTTCTCTTTGGATAAATGCCCAAGATAGATTCTCTTAGTCCGATTTCCCATTGCACGAATCATGGCCTCAGCACCGTCTTCGTTAGAGAGGTGACCGAGATCCGATAGAATTCGCTGTTTGAGTCGCCAAGCATAAGAACCTGCTCGCAAGATTTCCACATCGTGGTTGGACTCAATGAGGTAACCGTCAGCATTCTCGACAATTCCTGCCATACGGTCACTAACATAACCTGTATCGGTCAACATGACAAAACTCTTGTCATCTTTCATAAAGCGGTAGAACTGTGGTGCTGCGGCATCGTGGCTGACCCCAAAACTTTCAATGTCGATATCGCCAAAGGTTTTTGTTTTGCCCATCTCAAAAATGTGCTTCTGCGATGAATCCACCTTGCCAAGGTACTTGCTATTTTCCATAGCCTGCCAAGTTTTTTCATTGGCATAAAGATCCATGCCATACTTTCGAGCCAACACACCGACTCCATGAATATGGTCGGAATGCTCGTGCGTAATCAGAATCGCATCCAAATCTTCAGGCTTGCGATTGATTTCGCTCAAAAGACTGGTGATTTTCTTACCAGACAAGCCCGCATCCACTAAGATTTTCTTTTTTGGGGTTTCCAGATAAAAGGAATTTCCACTGGAACCTGATGCTAAAATACTGTATTTAAAGCCTATTTCACTCATTCTAGTCTTCTACTTCATCCTCCCAGATTTCTTCTTTCACTGCCTCCTTATCATAAGGGAGCACAATGGTAAAGGTTGATCCCTTACCGTATTCACTTTTGGCCCAAATAAAGCCATTGTGTTGTTTAATGATTTCTTTTGCAATAGCCAGACCTAGACCAGTTCCACCTTGAGCACGACTTCTTGCGCGATCCACACGATAAAAGCGGTCAAAAATCTTCGGCAAATCTTGCTTTGGAATACCTAGACCTTGGTCTTTGATGGATAAAATCATCTGGTCTTCAGTGGTTTTCATGCTGACAGTAATTTTCCCACCATCTGGTGAGTACTTGATGGCATTGTTGAGAATATTATCAATCACCTGGGTCATTTTATCGGTATCAATCTCGATCCAAACTGAATTGATTGGGTAATCTCTAACCAGCTCATATTTTTTCTCTTCATCCTGGCTCCTCATCTTATCAAAGCGATTGAGGATAAAGGTGATGAAGGCTGTAAAATTAATCAATTCCACATCCAACCGAGTAGTCGCATTATCAATACGAGAGAGATGCAAGAGATCTGTCACCATCCGCATCATACGATTGGTTTCATCAAGCGAAACCTTGATAAAATCAGGAGCAACAGGATCATACAAGGCTCCCTCGTCCAAGGCTTCAAGATAGGACTTAACACTAGTCAAAGGTGTCCGCAACTCATGGCTGACGTTAGAAACAAAGAGTCTCCGCTCACGCTCTTCCTTCTCCTGTTCAGTCGTATCGTGCAAAACGGCAACCAAACCAGAGATGAATCCAGACTCACGACGAATGAGTGCAAAACGCACACGAAGGCTAAGATATTCACCATTAGCATTTTGGGAATCAATCATCAATTCAGGAATCTGTGTAATGAGGTCACGCAGTTCATATTCATCCTCTATCTTAAGCAATTCTAGGATGCTTTTGTTCAATGCCTCTTCTTTTACGATACCCAGCTGTTTCTTAGCCATATCGTTAATCATAGTAATCTGACCACGGCGATTGGTTGCAAGAACACCATCTGTCATATAAGAAAGAATACTGTTAAGCCTTTTTGTTTCTTGCTCCAGATTTTCCTGCGTTAAACGAATAACCTCAGACAAATCATTAAGATTATTGGTGATGTTAGTGATTTCAGAGCTTCCCTGCATATCCAATACTCGAGAATAATCTCCTGCAATCAAATCCTTGACCTTTTGATTAATCTGCTTTAGCCGAATATTATCACGGCGATTTTCTAGCAATAGCAAGGTGACCACCAAGATAAAGCCAAGTAAAATCAGGATAAAGATAAAATCACTGGTCAGAATCGTTTGTCTAATATCTTCAATCATTATTTCTCATATAGTAACCCACACCACGACGTGTGAGGATGTACTCTGGACGGCTTGGAGTGTCTTCGATTTTTTCACGCAAACGTCGGATGGTCACGTCCACTGTACGAACATCACCAAAATAATCATAGCCCCAAACAGTCTCAAGCAAGTGTTCACGCGTAATGACTTGACCAATATGAAAGGCCAAGTGGTACAAAAGTTCAAACTCGCGGTGAGTCAAATCCAGTTCCTCACCGTATTTCTTAGCCACATAAGCATCTGGAACGATTTCCAAATCGCCAATCTGTAGGGGTTGGGATTTCTTTTCATCAGTTTCTTGACTATCCACTGAAGCGAGGTCTGTACGACGAAGTAAAGCCTTCACACGCGCCTGCAATTCACGGTTTGAGAAGGGCTTTGTGACATAATCATCTGCCCCAAGTTCTAAACCGATAACCTTGTCAAACTCACTATCCTTGGCCGATAACATAATGATTGGAACACTGCTAGTCTTACGAATGGTCTTAGCAACTTCTAAACCATCAATTTCAGGAAGCATCAAATCCAAGATAATAATATCTGGTTGCTCCGCCTCAAATAGCTCGATAGCTTCTCTACCGTTAAAGGCTGTTACAACCTCATAGCCTTCCTTGGTCATATTGAACTTAATAATATCTGAAATTGGTTTCTCATCATCTACAATTAATATTTTTTTCATATGTTCACCTTTTCTTTATCTATTATAACAAAAAAATGTAAAGAAGGCACAAATGGCTAATATCGGCCCTCATCTTCAAGAGCCGTTTTATAAGCCTGCCAAATCTTTTGTTGAGGTTTAGCAAATGGATAATCAGAAAATTCCTGAGGAGAAACCCAGCGAATTTCTCTGTCATCAAATTGTTTCGAATCTGTCACCTGACCTGCTAGGATTTGAATATGCCATTTACGATGACTAAAGACATGCTTGACTTGATCAAATACTTGATGGGACCAATCAACTTCTAAATCATAATCCTGCTCAAAACTTTCTTGGGGTGTTGGACCGAAAGTAACGCTTTTTTCAGCAACCTGAGCAAATAGATTCAGCTGTTCCTCTTCCTGTGAAAACTCCTCTACTTCTATCAAGGGGAAATGCCAAAAACCACCTAGCAGTTTCTCACTTTCGTTTTTCTCGAGTAGATATTGACCACGGTCATTGCGTACAACCAAAGCCTTTAGATAGATTGGGAGAGGCTTTTTCTTGGGTTCTTTAATCGGATAAATATCCATTGTGCCATTCTGATAGGCTGCGCTAAATTCCTTAACAGGGCTTTCTTCTGGTCTAGGATTAACTGGCGCCTCTATGTCAGAACCCAAGTCCATCAAGGCTTGATTAAAGTCACCTGGCCGTTCTGGATCAATCAAGATTTCCATCATAGCTTGGAAGATCTTTCGATTGCTGGGAACTCCGATATCATGATTAACCTCAAACAAGCGAGACAAAACTCGCATGACATTGCCATCAACTGCTGGCTCGGGTAAATTAAAAGCGATACTGGAAATTGCTCCCGCAGTATAAGGACCAATCCCTTTCAGACTGGAAATTCCTTCATAGGTGTTTGGAAATTGACCACCAAAGTCAGCCATAATCTGCTGAGCCGCAACCTGCATATTACGCACTCGGGAATAATAGCCCAGCCCCTCCCATGCTTTTAGCAGACGCTCTTCAGGCGCATTAGCCAAACTTTCCACAGTTGGAAACCAGTCCAAGAATCGTTCGTAGTAGGGAATAACTGTATCCACTCTGGTCTGCTGGAGCATGATTTCAGATACCCAGATGTGATAAGGATTTTTACTTCTCCGCCAAGGCAAATCTCGCTTGTTTTCATCATACCAGTTGAGGAGTTTCTCGCGGAAAGAGGAAATCTTCTCCTCCGTCCACATGTCAACACCGTATTCTTTCAAATCTAACATATATCTAGTATAACATAGAAGCTTCTAACTGTCCTTTTCTTTGTGCTAAAAAAGCCTCTTCTACTAGAGGAAGAGACTCCATTTCTTTATTGATTGATCGCCTGAGCTGCTGTGATGAGAGTCAATTTGTAAACATCATCTGGGTTACATCCACGTGATAGGTCGTTGACTGGTTTATTCAATCCTTGTAGAACGGGACCGATAGCTGCAAAACCACCTAGACGTTCAGCTATTTTGTAGCCGATATTTCCTGCTTCGATACCTGGGAAGATGAAGACATTTGCTTGACCTGCTACATTGCTACCTGGAGCTTTTAGTGCTGCTGTTTCTGGGACGAAAGCTGCGTCAAATTGCAATTCCCCATCAATCTCAAGGTCTGGACGTAGATCGTGTGCTAATTTAGTTGCTTCAACCACCTTATCAACACTATCACCAAAACCAGAACCTTTTGTAGAATAGCTTAGCATAGCGATTTTGGGTTGAATCCCAAACATTTTGGCAGTAATTGCAGAGTTAATAGCAATTTCAGCCAAAGCTTCTGCATCAGGATTAATATTAAGGGCACAGTCACCAAACAAGTAACGTTCTGTACCACGCACCATAAGAAAAGCTCCTGAAGTACGAGTTACATTTGGACGCGTTTTGATAATTTGAAGAGCAGGACGAACTGTTGAAGCTGTTGAGTGAATAGCACCTGATACCATTCCATCTACCAAGCCCATATAGACAAGCATAACACCAAAGTAGTTGACATCTTCTAGTAAAACCTGACGTGCTTCTTCTTCCGACATTTTTCCTTTACGACGTTCTACGAGTGCAACCACCATGTCTTCAAATTGAGGATAATGATGTGGATCAATCACTTCATAACCATCCATGATCCCTTCGATTTCAAGATAAATTTTAATTTTTGCAGGGTTTCCAAGCAAAACAGGAACAACTTCCGTTTCTTTTACTAAGCGTTTTGTTGCTTGAAGGATACGTGGTTCTTCCCCTTCAGGTAGAACAATACGAGCATTTTTGCCAACTAAACTGGCTTTCAGACTTTCAAAAACTTCCATGAGTTTCTCCTTTAAGATAATTAATTATACTCAAAATAGATTTTAAAGAGTATTAGTTGATAACTGAATAATAAGATTGTTAAAATCATCTGGCAAAGGGCTTTCCAGCTCCAGCTGACGCCCTAAGAAGGGATGATAAAAGGATAAGGAATGGCAATGCAGAGCCTGGCGTTGAATACCATCTTCTAGGCTGCCACCATAGAGATCATCTCCCAACAAAGGAAAGCCGATATGAGAAAAATGCACTCGGATCTGATGAGTTCGACCAGTATGCAGGCGAATATCGACTAGGTGAATATTTCCATAAGACGCTACAACTTTGTAAGACGTATGAGCGTATTTCCCACCTTTGGCGACCCGTCTCGTGATAATGGAGTCCACATCACGCGCAATCGGGGCAATAATTTCCCCTTCTGGCTCCAAAAACCCATCGCCCTTAACCAAAGCGAAATAACGTTTTTCGATAGACTTTCGTTGCAGTTGCTTGTCTAAACGTGCATGAGCATAGCCGTGCTTGGCAAAGAGCATCAATCCAGAAGTATCTCTATCAAGCCTAGTCACGATATGAACCTGCTGGTTTTCATATTCCCGCTTGACATAGTAGCCCTTGATGAAATTTGCAATGGTATTAGAGTGATTGACACTGGGGATGGAAGCAACTCCATAAGGCTTATTTAAAACCAGAAAATGGTCATCTTCATACAAGATATCTAGAGGACGATCAATGGCTTCAAGAGTTTCAAAGCCTTCCTCTGCTGGAATATCAATGGTAACCCTGTCTCCAACATCTAAGAGATAAGTTGCATTTTGAGGTTGATCATTGACCAGAATATCCCCACCTCGAAACTTTATCTTAGCCAACAGTCCTTTAGAAACCTCGTGTTTCTTCAGAAAAGTTTTGACTTTGACATGTTCATCTGTGATAAATTCGAACCTCATTCGTCCACCTCGCCGATGAAGGCATCTTTGACGCGATTCCAGAAACTAGTGTGACTTGGCGTCGCTACGAAGTGTATCTTGTGATGGTCGATTTGGTACTCAATCCGTTCTATATTTCGGAAAGAATAGATGCTATTGTCAACCGATAACGTGTGATAGTCATTACGAGTCGGTAAAAGCTCGATTTTATCTTTCTTCGGAACGATTATCGAAGAACCAAGTGTTCGATAAACTCGGTTGTTTAGACTCGCAATTTCAGTCAGTTGCAAGGCTTCAATAGTAGGATGCAAGACAGTTCCTCCCAAGGACTTGTTATAAGCAGTGCTTCCAGTCGGGGTTGAAACAGTCACACCATCTCCACGAAATCGCTCAAACGGAACGTGGTTAATAATGATATCCGCAACCATGGTGCGATCAGACCTGCGGATGCTGGCTTCGTTTAATGCACGGAAGGTCTTAACTTCTCCGTTTTCAAGTGTCACCTTGACATTCAAAACAGGATAGGAAACCTTGGCACCAGTATCCAGTTGGAGATTGGTAACCAACTGATCCAACTCAAAATCGCGATAATCTGTGTAAAATCCCAAGTGTCCTGTATGTACGCCAATAAATCGAACTTTATCTAACTGATTCTCATACTTGTGAAAAGCAGACAAAAGCATCCCATCCCCACCAATTGATATGACGATGTCAGGATTGGTGTCGTTGAGTATAAAATGATGTTTTTTCAACTGGTCTTTCAGCTCATACAAAACCTTTTGACTCTGGGGTTTTCTATTTGCAATCAGATCAATTCGTTTACCTGTATTCTTCATCTGTATCGTCACTATTTCCTACACCGTCGTTTAGTTTTCTACTTAAAGGATCAAAGAGAGCCTGTGCTTCCTGAATATCATCACGGATTTTCCCCATTTCTTCATCCAATTGATGAGAAATTCTAGCTGTAATCTCCAAACGTTTCTTGATCTCCTCTGGGAAATCCCCCTGATACTTATAATTGAGCGAATGCTCAATCGTAGCCCAAAAATTCATGGCTAAAGTCCGGATTTGAATTTCCGCCAGAATCGTCTTAGCCCCGTTAATTGTATCAACCGTGTATTCGACAACCACGTGATAAGAACGATAGCCCGAAGCCTTCCGATGCGTGATGTAGTCACGTTCCTGTACTACTCTCATATCATGGCGTTTGCGTAAAATCGCAACAACTTCCTGAACATCATCGACGAACTGCACCATGACCCGCAAACCCGCGATATCCTGTAAGTCATGCTCCAAAGTATCGTAGCCAATACCTCTGCGATTCATTTTTTCCTTAATACTTTCAATCGGCTTCACCCGTCCAGTAACAAACTCTATCGGAGAATGCTTGTTTTGTTTACGATACTGTTTGCGAATCCCACGAAGTTTAATCTTCAATTCACCAACAGCTTGAATGTAAGGATCTAAAAATTCTTCCCATTCTATGGTCATATTTTCTCCCTTTTGGTATGTGATTGTGTTGTTGAAAATTTTTGATTTTTTCACTACAATCATATACAATAAATACATTGTCCATTATACCATAAATCGCTTTCAAAGATAGAAAAAAGGTTAGAAAAATGAAACATTTAGAAATTGAACTGAAAACACTACTGAAAAAAGAGGATTACGATCATTTAAAAGAACAGTTTTCCCATATCCAACCCGTCCTTCAGAAAAACTACTACATTGATACACCTGATTTTCAATTGCGTGAAAAAAAGGTTGCCATGCGCATTCGCACCTTTTCAGATTGGGCGGAGTTGACCTTGAAGGTGCCACAAATTGTAGGAAATATGGAATACAATCAGAAACTGAATCTTCCAGAGGCTGAATCTTACCTAGAAAAACAAATACTTCCTCAAGGACTTGTTCTAGAGGAACTTGCTAAGATTGGTATTGAAAGCCAAGACTGGTTTGTTCTGGGTTGTCTTGCAACTATTCGTTACGAAATGGAAACGTCGATTGGTCTAATGGCACTAGATGAAAGCCACTACTTTGATCATACAGACTACGAACTGGAGCTAGAAGTTACTGACCACGAGAAAGGAAAACGAGATTTTCAGCAATTTCTTTCAGAAAATAATATCACTTACCAAAAAGCTCCTTCAAAATTAATTCGTTTTATTAAAAGCATGAAAAAAAGCTGAAATAATCTCCTTTTTTTGGTAGAATAGAAAAGATAAAAATAAAAGAATCTCCCTTTGAAAAACAGAACTTTCTCAAAGGAGATTCACAAAGTTTACAGAGGACGGTCTATAATGTCAGATAGAAACAACATGAAACTTTTCACCCTAAACTCTAACCCAGAAATCGCTCAAAAGATTGCGGATACAGTTGGTGTACCTCTCGGAAAATTATCTTCTCGCCAATTTTCTGATGGTGAAATCCAGGTCAATATTGAAGAAAGTGTCCGTGGTTACGATGTTTACATCATCCAGTCAACCAGCTACCCCGTTAGCAACCACCTAATGGAGTTGTTGATCATGGTTGACGCTTGTGTACGTGCAAGTGCTCATAGTATCAACGTTGTCCTTCCTTACTTTGGTTATGCTCGTCAGGATCGTATCGCTTCTTCTCGCGAACCCCTCACTGCAAAACTAGTTGCCAATATGCTTGTCAAGGCTGGTGTAAGTCGTGTTCTAACGCTTGACCTCCACGCTGTTCAGGTTCAAGGTTTCTTTGACATTCCTGTGGACAATCTTTATACAATTCCTCTTTTTGCTAAACACTATTGTGACAAGGGCTTACTTGGACCAGATGTGGTTGTTGTTAGTCCTAAAAACTCTGGTGTCAAGCGCGCTCGTAGCTTAGCCGAATACCTAGATGCACCAATCGCAATCATCGACTATGCTCAAGATGACTCAGAGCGGAGCCAAGGTTATATCATTGGAGATGTTGAGGGCAAGAAGGCTATCTTAATTGATGATATCCTAAACACTGGCCGTACTTTCTCAGAAGCGGCAAAAATCGTTGAGCGTGAAGGTGCAACTGAAATCTATGCGGTATCCAGTCATGGTCTCTTTGTAGAAGGCGCTGCTGATCTTCTTGATGCTACTAACATCAAAGAAATCCTTGTGACAGACTCAGTAGCCACAAAAGAAAGAACTCCGAAAAATGTGTGCTACATTACCGCTAGCGAATTGATCGGTGATGCGATCGTCCGCATCCACGAAAGAAAACCAGTCAGCCCACTCTTTGCATACAACAAAAAGAAATAAGGTGATTCTTTGATTTATTTGGACAATGCTGCTACTACTCCTATGTCAGCGACAGCCATAACAGCAATGACCAAGGTCATGCAGGAAACCCATGGGAATCCTTCAAGTATTCACAGTCATGGCCGCCGTGCTGGTAAACTGCTCCGTGAAGCCCGTCAGGAGTTGGCTCACTTACTTGGAACCAAGCCACAACGAATCTTTTTCACATCTGGCGGTACAGAAAGTAACAATACCGCTATCATCGGCTATTGTCTCCGTCATCAAGAACGTGGAAAACACATCATCACGACAGCTATTGAACACCATTCCGTGCTTGAGACTATCGATTACCTAGTTCAACATTTTGGCTTTGAAGTGACCATTATCCAACCAGTAAATCAAGAGATTACAGCGGGGCAGATTCAAGAAGCCTTACGTGACGATACCATCCTAGTTTCTACTATGTATGCCAATAATGAAACGGGCAGTCTCTTACCTATCGCTGAAATTGGACATATTTTAAAAGAGCATCCTGCTGCTTATCATGTTGATGCTGTTCAAGCTATCGGAAAAATCCCTGTCCATCCTGAAAAATTAGGAATTGATTTCCTCAGTGCTTCTGCCCATAAATTCCATGGGCCAAAAGGAATCGGCTTTCTTTACGCTTCGTCTGTGGACTTTGACTCTTACCTTCACGGTGGCGATCAAGAACAAAAGAAACGGGCTGGAACAGAAAACCTTGCTGCCATAGTCGGTATGGTTGCTGCCCTCAAAGAAGACTTGGATCATCAGGCTGAGCATTACCAAAAACTAGAGGGATTAAAATCTGCTTTTCTAGGAGAAATTGCAGGTCTCAACTACTATCTCAACGAAAGCAAACACCAACTTCCTTATGTTTTCAACATTGGCTTCCCTGGTCAAAAAAATGACTTACTCTTGCTTCGGTTAGACCTGGAAGGAATTTCAATCTCAACTGGTTCAGCCTGTACTGCTGGTATTGTGCAAACGAGCCATGTCCTAGAAGCTTTTTATGGAGCGGATTCCCATCGTTTAAAAGAGTCTGTCCGTATCAGTCTGTCCCCTCTTAATACTGATGAGGAACTGAAACAACTGGCACAAACCTTAAAAAATATTATTGGAGATTAACCTAATGGCATTCGAAAAAACCATTAAACTACAAAACTGCCGCTACGACTATACACTTAGTCCATCTGTAAAAAAATTCACACTAAAAGACAATACTTTCTTTGAAACAAAGGTAGGAAACTATGAACTGACTCGTCTACTTGAAAAAGTTCCTAATAGTGGTGAAGGTTTCCTACTAAAAATTATCATCAACAAAGAGCTTACAGGTGTTAAAATTAATATCACTGACAAATCAGGTCTTCGTTTGGTCAATATCTTTAAATCTGAAGAACACCATATCCACCAAGAGAAATTCTACTTCCTCATGGACAGTCTTGTAGAACGCGGAATCTTCACAAAAGAAGAGAGATGATTGGCTATGTTTCGTTTGACTTATAAAGATAACTATCACGTAGAACGTACACTTGAGTTTGCTGATTACGAAGAACTCATGTTATCCCTATCAGGCTGTGTGACCCTGCCCGACACTCTCCTAATCAGCTCCTTAACACTGAATGATAAAGTGATTTATCAAGGATTAGTTGGCGATCTCTACCGTTTTTTATCACAAACTAATTTTTCAGATTAAAACTAAGAATTCTCTTAGTTTTTTCTTGTTTTTGTTGATTTTTTCACAATGTTTCTATAAAATAGAAGAATAGAAAGGTTGTGATTTTGTGAAAGATAAACAGTCTGCTATTCCAAAAGCAACAGCAAAAAGACTCTCTCTTTACTATCGAATTTTCAAGAGATTTCATGCAGAAAAAATCGAACGTGCCAACTCTAAGCAAATTGCAGAGGCTATCGGTATCGATTCTGCGACTGTCCGTCGAGATTTCTCCTATTTTGGCGAACTAGGTCGTCGTGGTTTTGGTTACGATGTCAAAAAATTGATGAATTTTTTTGCTGACCTCCTAAATGATAACTCCATTACAAATGTTATGTTGGTTGGGATTGGAAATATGGGCCATGCCCTTCTCCACTACCGCTTCCATGAGCGCAACAAGATGAAAATTATCATGGCCTTTGACCTAGATGACCATCCAGAAGTTGGCACCCAGACACCTGACGGGATTCCAATCTATGGCATCTCTCAGATTAAAGAAAAGATCAAAGAAGCAGATGTCAAAACTGCTATCCTAACTGTTCCAAGTGTTAAATCACAAGAAGTTGCCAATCTTTTGGTCGATGCGGGTATAAAAGGTATTCTTAGTTTTTCACCCGTCCATCTCCACCTTCCAAAAGATGTAGTCGTTCAGTATGTCGATTTGACAAGCGAACTCCAAACTCTCCTCTATTTTATGCGTAAAGAGGATTAGAAAGCGAAAGCATTTATGAAAAAACCAGTTATTGGGATTACAGGAAATGAAAAAGCTCATCCAGATGATGATGTCATGATGAGCTATGCGGCAAAAGGCTTTGTTGAAGGAGTCAAGGACGCTGGCGGAATTCCCATCATCCTTCCGATTGGTGATCAAGAAATGGCAAGCCATTACGTCGCTATGATTGATAAACTCATCCTTACGGGTGGGCAAAATGTTGATCCAAAATTCTATGGTGAACCTAAAACCATTGACAGCGATGACTACCATCTTCAAAGAGACCAGTTTGAATTAGCCCTTATCAGAGAAGCCATCAAGCAGAAGAAACCAATTTTCTCTGTTTGTCGGGGTACCCAGCTTTTCAATGTCGCTATGGGAGGTACGCTTCACCAAGATATCGAGGATCATTGGCAGGACTGTTCAGCCGAATACACGACCCAACGCCTCGTAACGGAGCCTGATACAATTCTCCGAGAAATCTATGGAGAAATCTCTCATATCAACTCCTTCCACCACCAGAGCATAAAAGATCTAGCTTCAAATCTTAAGGTTGTAGCACATGATCCTAAAGATGGAATCATTGAGGCTGTAATAACTACGGACGGCTTTCCTTATCTTGGTGTTCAATGGCATCCTGAATTTCTCTTTGAAAATCGTCCCAAAGATAAAACGCTATTTGACTATGTTGTTAACGAACTCTAAATCAAATCCGTCTTTTCACGGTAACTAAAGTAATCAGAGTGAGAGACAATCAGATGATCCAGAAACACCAGCCCCATCAGTTCACAGGCTTCCTTGACTAGCTTAGTGACATGGTCATCATTTCGACTGGGTGCTACAGCGCCTGATGGATGGTTATGAACGAGAATCACAGAGGTGGCCATATGCTTGATGGCATAGTGAAGGATTTCCCGTGGTTCAGCAATACTGCGTGTTGCAGATCCGATAAAGATGGTCTGCTGATGAATGATTTGATTTTGAGTATTGAGATAGAGCGCCACTAGGTGCTCTTGTTTTTTATCGCCAAGTTCATGTTGCATTTTCTTGGCCAGCTTTTGACTGCTGAGAATACTTTCCATCTCAAGTGTTTCATGTTTGTGAATACGATGCCCTAGTTCAATCACAGCTTGTAATTCAATGGCTTTAATACGTCCAATACCCGAAAGGCTCTGCAATTCCTGCAGGGTCATTTTTTTTAGATCAGTTAGACTATTAAGGCTATTCAAGACTTTCTGAGCGATTTCAAAAACATTAGCCTGACGCGTTCCGGTTCTGAGCAGAATAGCTAGTAGCTCTTGATTGCTCAGAGCCTCTACTCCTTCTTTAACCAGTCTTTCTCTCGGTAAAAGTGAATCTTCTTGGAATGAAATACTATACATAAAAATCCTCCTCACTTTATTATTCGTGAGAAGGATGGAAAATTAGATTTTTTTCTCAATTGGGGCTACACTGGCTAGGAGTTTTTTCAGCCCTACTTCTGGGAAATTGATTTTTAGTTCCTGAGTATCCCCACTACCTGAGACTTCAAGGACCGTTCCCTCACCCCACTTCTTGTGAAGGGCAATATCTCCAATAGACCAGTTTGTATTGCTTGAATCTTTTTTATTTCCTGCTGCAAATTGTCCAAATGGAAGACCACTTGACTGGATAGAACTTGGTGCAGCATTGCGTTTCCGTTCTTGAAGAGCCTGAGCCAAACTCATTCCTTGACCGAAAGCAATCCCACCACTGCTATAAGATGCCTTGAAGCTGGTATTAGCTGGACGAGCCAAACCTTGATACTCAAGCAAGTCCGAACTAATTTCATTGATAAAACGGGTCGGACGATTGTAGTTGGTACGTCCAAAAAGCAAGCGTGAGTTGGCATTGGTCAGATAGAGAATCTTTTCTGCACGTGTGATACCGACATAGGCCAAACGGCGTTCTTCTTCCAGCTCATCCGGATCCTCAGCTGCTCGGCTAAGTGGAAAGACATTTTCCTCCATTCCAATGATAAAGACAACTGGGAACTCGAGACCTTTGGCAGCATGCAGGGTCATTAAGGTCACTTCTGATGTCTCCTGACTGCCAGAGTCAGTGTCCGCAATCAAGGCAAGGTCATTCAAGAAACGACTGAGTTTGTCCAAACCAGTTTCTTCTTCTTGACCATCAGGATTGTCATCAAAGTTCTTGGTAACAGAAAGGAATTCCTCGATATTTTCAACCCGAGCCTTGCTTTCCAAGGTCGCTTGGGCATTGAGAATATCGATATAACCTGTTTTTTCTAAAACAGCCTCAACTAACTCTGTAATGGTTAACTGGTCCAGTTGCTCGCGCAAATCCAGAATCATATTGGCGAAATCCCAGATAGATTGGGCTGCCTTCCCCTTGATACCAGACAACATAATATTTGCAGAAGCATCTAGCATAGACATGTCTTGCAGATTAGCAAAGCCGCGAATTTTCTCAACGGTTCCTGGGCCAATTCCGCGTTTAGGCTCGTTGATAATGCGCTCAAAACTGATATTATCACTCAAATTGGCAATGAGGTTAAGATAAGCGATAATATCACGGATTTCCTTACGGCTGTAGAACTTGGTTCCTCCAACCATAGTATAAGGAATATTGGACTTGAGCAAGGCTTCCTCAATGGTACGGGATTGTGCATTAGTCCGATAAAGAACTGCAAAATCTTTATGAAGGAAGTTTTGACTACGCCCAAGTTCGTCGATGGTTTTGGCTACAAAAACAGCCTCGTCTTGTTCGTCATTTGCACGATAGTAAATAATCTGCTCCCCATCGGCATTCTGGGTCCAGAGATTCTTAGGACGACGATTTTTATTATTTTTGATGACGTCGTTGGCCGCTTGAAGAATGGTTTTGGTTGAACGGTAATTTTCTTCCAACAAAACTACCTTGGCTTTAGGATAATCTTTCTCGAAATCCAAGATATTCTGCATATCAGCCCCACGCCAACCGTAGATAGACTGGTCCGCATCACCGACCACGCAGATGTTTTTAAAGCGAGAAGCTAAGAGTTTGATCAGTTGGTACTGGGCATGGTTAGTATCTTGGTACTCATCAACGTGAATGTACTGGAACTTCTGCTGATAGTAAGTCAAGACGTCAGGATTCTGATCAAAGAGGCGCAGGGTCAACATAATCAAATCATCAAAGTCAACGGACTCAGACTGACGAAGCTCTTTTTGATATGCTGTGTAACACTGGGCCACGATTTGCGTGTACATATCGCCAGCTTGAGCAGCATAAGCCACATCATCAATTAGGTCATTCTTAGCATTGGAAATAGTCCCCAAAATGGTCCGTTCATTCCATTTTTTAGGATCCAAGTTTAACTGCTTGAGAATACGTTTCATGAGAGTTCTCTGTTCCCCAGGATCTACAATAGTAAAATTACGATTGTAGCCAATATGATCTGCATCACGACGCAAAATACGAACACACATGGAGTGAAAGGTCGCAATCAGACAGTCCTGGGTTGCTGGATTGAGCCCATAAGCACGCTCCTTCATCTCACGCGCAGCCTTATTGGTAAAGGTAATGGCCAAGATATTCCAAGGATTGACCATCTTTTCATCAATCAAGTAGGCGATTCTGTGAGTTAAAACACGAGTCTTTCCAGAACCAGCCCCCGCCATGATCAACAAGGGACCTTCGGTCGTTTGCACCGCCTCAGCCTGACGGTCATTCATTCCATTCAATAATGCGTTCATTTTCTCTTCCTTACTCTTGAAGTCAATGTTTCTATTATATCAGAAATCAGGGAAAATATCTTTACCTAGACTGGTTGCTTGTAGAAGAAAACTCTCTCATCAGCTGAAGACAAGGCCTCATATCTAGACAAGAAAATGAGCTTGGAAAGCTTTTCCAAACTCATTTAAAATAATCCATATCATTAGAACAAGCCTAGAACGGTTCCGTCACTTTCAACATCCATGTTGAGAGCTGCTGGTCTTTTTGGAAGACCGGGCATAGTCATGACATCACCAGTTAGGGCAACGATAAAACCTGCACCCAATTTTGGTACCAACTCACGAATGGTAATTTCAAAGTTTTCTGGGGCTCCAAGTGCATTTGGATTGTCGGAGAAACTGTACTGAGTTTTAGCCATACAGATTGGCAATTTGTCCCATCCATTCTGAACGATTTGAGCGATTTGCGTTTGAGCTTTCTTCTCAAAGTTCACTTTGCTACCGCGATAGATTTCAGTGACAATCTTTTCAATCTTTTCTTGGACAGAAAGGTCATTGTCATAAAGACGTGTGTAGTTGGCTGGATTTTCAGAGATAGTCTTAACAAGTGTTTCGGCAAGCGCTACGCCACCTTCTGCACCATCAGCCCAGACACTAGCCAACTCAACTGGAACATCAATTGAGGCACAGAGTTCTTTCAAGGCTGCAATTTCAGCTTCTGTATCAGTTACAAATTCATTGATAGCAACAACTGCTGGAATACCGAACTTACGGATGTTCTCAACGTGGCGTTTCAAGTTAGCAAAACCTGCGCGAACAGCTTCCACATTTTCCTCCGTCAAAGCATCCTTAGCAACCCCACCATTCATCTTGAGAGCACGTAGTGTTGCGACAATAACTACTGCATCTGGAGATGTTGGCAAGTTTGGCGTCTTGATATCAAGGAATTTCTCAGCACCAAGGTCTGCACCAAAACCAGCTTCAGTAACAGTATAGTCAGCCAAGCGAAGGGCTGTACTTGTTGCCAAAACAGAGTTACATCCATGAGCAATATTGGCAAAAGGACCACCGTGTACAAAGGCGGGTGTACCGTAAATTGTCTGAACCAAGTTCGGCTTAATAGCATCCTTCAAAATCAAAGCCAAAGCACCTTCAACTTGTAAATCACCTACAGAAACAGGCGTACGGTCATAGCGATAACCAATTACAATATTAGCCAAACGACGTTTCAAATCTTCAATATCAGTCGCCAAGCAAAGAATGGCCATGATTTCGGAAGCAACGGTAATATCGAAACCATCCTCACGAGGAATACCATTTAGAGGACCACCAAGTCCAACGGTCACATGACGAAGGGCACGGTCATTCAAGTCCACAACACGTTTCCAAAGAATACGACGTTGGTCGATTCCCAGCTCATTTCCTTGGTGTAAGTGGTTGTCAATCAAGGCAGAAAGAGCGTTGTTAGCAGTTGTAATGGCATGCATATCCCCGGTAAAGTGAAGGTTGATGTCCTCCATTGGCAACACTTGGGCATAACCACCACCGGCTGCACCGCCCTTAATCCCCATGACTGGACCAAGAGATGGTTCGCGGATGGCAATCATGGTTTTCTTACCAATCTTGTTCAAGGCATCCGCAAGACCAATGGTAATGGTTGACTTCCCTTCACCCGCTGGTGTTGGGTTGATGGCAGTAACCAAGATCAATTTCCCAACTGGATTGTTCTCAACCGCACGAATTTTATCAAAACTAAGCTTAGCCTTGTATTTTCCGTACAACTCCAAATCATCGTAAGAAATCCCAAGTTTCTCCACAACATCCACGATTGGCTTTAACTCAATGCTCTGTGCGATTTCAATATCTGTTTTCATAGCAAACTCCTCTAACCTCTAATGTGATAATTCATTATAACACAAAAAAAGATTTTTAACACCCTTAAACTCTCAAAACGTTCGTAAATATCAATATTTCAGGGGTTATAATAGCGCTTTTTAAAATTTTATATGCTTTTATAGTTTTAGACTATAGTATTCCTGCGTTTTAGCAAAATTTTATCGCTTTCATTTTACTTAACGTTTATTTTTGTGTACAATAGTCCTATGAAAATTTTAGTTACGTCGGGCGGTACGAGTGAAACTATTGATAGCGTCCGCTCTATTACGAACCATTCCACAGGTCGCCTGGGGAAAATCATCACAGAAACCTTGCTTGCTGCGGGACACGAAGTTTGTTTGATAACGACAAAACGAGCTGTGAAGCCAGAAGCTCATCCCAAACTAAGCATTCGAGAAATTAATAATACCAACGATCTTCTAGTTGAGATGCAAGAACGTGTTCAGGATTATCAGGTCTTAATTCACTCAATGGCTGTGTCTGACTACACTCCTGTTTATATGACGGGGCTTGAGGAGGTACAGGCTAGCCCTAATTTAGAAGAATTTTTAAGCAAGCAGAATCATCAGACTAAGATTTCTTCAACTGATGAGGTTCAGGTTTTATTCCTTAAAAAGACACCCAAGATTATCTCTCTAGTCAAAGAATGGAATCCTGCGATTCATCTGATTGGCTTCAAACTGCTAGTTGATGTCTCTGAGGATTATCTCATAGAAATTGCTAGACAGAGTCTTGTCAAGAATCAGGCTGACTTGATCATAGCAAATGACCTTACTCAAATCTCAGCAAATCAGCACCGAGCAATTTTTGTTGAGAGAGAGCATCTTCAAACTGTTCAAACCAAAGAGGAAATTGCAAGCCTCCTCCTTGAAAAAATTCAAGCATACGATTCTTAGAAAGGAAAGCCATGGCAAACATTCTGATCGCAGTGACAGGTTCCATTGCCTCCTATAAATCAGCTGATCTCGTCAGTTCTTTAAAAAAACAAGGCCATCATGTCACTATCCTAATGACTGAGGCAGCGAGAGAGTTTATCCAGCCTTTGACACTACAGGTACTCTCACAGAATCCAGTTCACCTTGATGTCATGAAGGAACCCTATCCTGATCAAGTCAATCATATCGAAAGAGGCAAAAGGACTGACCTTTTTATTGTAGCCCCAGCTACTGCTAATACCATTGCCAAACTTGCGCATGGTTTTGCGGATAACATGGTTACGAGTACAGCTCTTGCCCTGCCAGACCACGTCAAAAAGTTAGTCGCACCAGCCATGAACACAAAAATGTATGACCATCCGGCAACTCAGGCTAATCTAAAAACATTAGAGACCTATGGTTATCAGATTATCTCTCCAAAGGAATCTCTACTAGCCTGTGGCGATTACGGAAAAGGCGCCCTAGCTGACCTGAATACTATTTTAGAAAGAATAAAGGAAACCCTCAATGAAAAAACGTTCTAATATTGCTCCAATTGCTATCTTTTTTGCAGTTATGCTCGTTATCCACTTTTTAACTTCTCTCCTATTTAACCTTTTCCCATTTCCAATCAAACCAACTATCGTTCATATTCCAGTAATCATTGCTAGTATCATCTATGGTCCGCGAGTTGGAGTTACACTTGGTTTTCTTATGGGGCTATTGAGCTTAACGGTAAACACGATTACCATCCTTCCAACCAGCTACCTCTTCTCACCATTCGTACCGAACGGAAACATCTATTCTGCGATTATCGCTATTGTCCCTCGCGTTTTGATTGGGCTGACACCTTACTTGTTTTATAAACTGATGAAAAATAAAACTGGGCTAATCCTAGCTGGTGCTCTCGGTTCCCTTACCAACACCGTCTTTGTCCTTGGGGGAATCTTCTTCCTTTTTGGAAATGTCTTCGACGGCAATATCCAAAAACTCCTAGCAACTGTCATCTCTACAAACTCAATCGCTGAATTGATTATCTCAGCCATCCTAACTGTAGCAATTGTCCCACGTCTCGAAACCTTGAAGAAATAAAAAACAACTCCACTTTCGTCCTGAAGGTGGAGTTTTAGTTTTCACCAGTAAAGGATCATCTTCTATTCATAAATGGTTATTTACCAAGGAGTCATTAGTTCAAAATTTTGAAAATATATGAAAATCCTTTGAATCTACCACCTATACTTTTGAAAATTTTCAATAAAATCAAAATAAATTCTTGACATGTCTATCTATTTATTGTACTATACTTGTGTATATACAGTTAAATGGAGGTTCTTATGGATATACGGAAAAAAACGCAGTTTATGACCATGACTGCACTACTCACAGCCATCGCGATTTTGATTCCAATCATTATGCCTTTTAAAATCGTCATCCCACCAGCTTCTTACACTTTAGGAAGCCATATCGCCATCTTTATCGCCATGTTCCTATCACCTTTGATGGCTGGTTTTGTGATCATCGCTTCCAGTCTCGGCTTCCTGATGGCAGGCTACCCTATGGTTATCGTTCTGCGCGCCTTTTCTCACATCGTTTTTGGTATTTTGGGAGCATTTTACTTAAAAAAATTCCCTGAAACCTTGGATAAACCAAAGGCATCTTGGATTTTTAACTTTGTTTTGGGTGTTGTTCACGCTATTGCTGAAGTGCTAGCTTGTATTATTTTCTATGCTACTTCAGGGACAAATGTTGAAAATATGTTTTATGTTCTCTTCGTCCTAGTTGGATTTGGCACAATTATCCATAGTATGGTAGACTATACATTGGCACTAGCTGTCTTTAAAGTGCTTCGAAAACGTCGCTAAAAGGAAAAACTATGACAAAGGATCGCAAACAAACTCTTCTCAAACTTTTAAAAGAGTCACCAAAAGCTCTCAATGGTCAAACCTTGGCTGAACACTTTCATGTCACACGCCAAATCATCGTCCAAGACATTGCCATCTTGCGAGCCGATGGCGCTCCTATCTTGTCAACCAATCGTGGTTATATCTACAAAGAAAATGATGCCAACCCCTACGTCCACAAACTCTTTAAAGTGAAACATGAACTGGAAGAAATTGGTCAGGAACTTTTGGCTATAGTAGATAATGGCGGACGCGTTCAAAATATCTTAATCGATCATCCCGTTTATGGTGAAATTGAAACTCTGCTCAAACTCACCTGTCGCCGAGATGTCCAGCATTTTCTGGAACAAGTCGAGAATTCTGACTTTAGACCACTTTCTGAATTGACAGACGGCATCCATTACCACCTTGTTGAAGCTGAAACACAACAAGACCTCCACTATATCGAGGAGGCCTTGGATCAGTTAGGTTATTTAGTAAAAGACTAGAAAATTTCTTTCTCCCAGCCGTCCTCTGTACGGTGGCGATAGAAGAACTCTGACTTGTCAGGTGCTTCCATCATTTCCATCAAGGGTAGCATATCATAGGCCAGATCCAAGTTTGGAATCTGGTCTTTTTGCACCCAAGATACTTCTCCTTCTTCTGAGGATTGAAGATTTCCAGTAAACTCTGTCGCCTTATAACAAATGACAATATAGCGCTCACCTGTATCTAGTGGCCAATTTTTAATGCCGACAAGTTGAGGATTTTGGATATTCAATCCTGTTTCTTCATAGATCTCACGAATGACAGACTCTGCGAAAGCCTCACCATTTTCTACATGACCTCCAGGAAAGGCATAGCCAGACCAGCGATTGTTTTCAGGAGAGCGATATTGCATGACTACTCGCTGATTTTTAAGGTCTTCAATCAGACAAATGTTTGTTAAAATCGTTAATTGGGAACGGGACATAAATTTACTCACTTTCTAATTTATTATAGAATTTTTTTAGACTTGATGTCAGATTTCATGATGAAGGGATTAATCAGCTCATGATAATAGTATACATCATGAAGCAAATATCCTTTTGTTATGACAATTTCTTGTTCCCTAACTTCATAATCAATAGTGATTGGAACAGGAGGATTTGGAATAAAAGCGAAGACGACAATTACAAATAACCAAATATAAAAACTACAAATCGCACTGCGCACTCCTTCAAGGAAGCGATATTTCCCCTTTAAAAAGTAAATAAAAATATGCAAAATAGAGAGGATAATTGGAACAAAAAGCCTTGTATTCCACGCTATGGGAATAAATTTCAGTCCAAATATCCCAAATAGAAGATCAAGAATTGCAAAGGACCTCAAAAAGCGAATAAATAGAGTAAAAATTAGAAGAAAGAGCCAAATATTCCAAATAATCGGAGTAAATGATAAACCAAATGACCATAATATGAAATGAGCGATAACAAATGGCATCAGTAAGGAATATAGGACAGTATAAATAAGCTTGTTAAAAGTACTTGAATTTTTCACTATTTATTTCTCCTTTAAATTCAAACTACTAACTAATGACTAATATCTATCACTTTTAAATTATCTCGTCTATTATTTTAACATAAATTGTTACATATAAAATTTTTAGTTAAAATTACTTCCATAATAGAGCATCTTATGGTTTTGAATCTTTAAAGAAACACTACTACCTGAACGATATCCTTTAGCACCATAGTAGTAAGAAACCTCATAAAAGGCATCTGGCAACTCGGCATTATCTATCCCATTTGAAATAAATCCTGTCAGTCCGCCTTCACTATCAAAATAATCTTTCTCACCCTCTTCTAAAACAGTATCGCGATAGATGATGTATCCTTTAATCATTTCTTTTTCCAAGAATTCATCAATAGGAATATCATACAAACCTTGAAAAGCTTTTCCTTCCTTACGGTTCTTTTCAATGAGGGCATAATAGTCTTGAATATTCCCAGATTCAGTATCGACACTCCAGTAACTATTCACATATTCTAGATTTGGATTTTCATATTGCTTAAAAAAATTCTCTACCTTCTCTTTATTAGAAACACTGACAGGATGCTGGTTAAGTAGTTTATGAGCCATGTCTGAAAATTCTTGTAACATGGTTCTCGTAGTCCCATCATAGGCTAGTTCTTCATCAGTCTTTTGGGGATTGTATTTTGAGGACTTTGGACGATAAAACAAGGCATGACTCACAGTGACTCTACTTCCATCAACCTCTTCACTATAATCGTATTCAATTTTGTATTTTTCAGAAGTCCATTTATCTCTAGAAAACTTCGTAACCTTCATATCTCCTTTAAAACCATACAAATCAAGGGTTCTTCTTACTGCTGTCTCTACCTCCGATTGATTTGCTTCAGGGAAAATGTCATAAGTTGTTGTAAAGAAAAGGAAGGCAAAACGTAGAATAAAGAATAAAGGGACAATATTTACAATGAAGAAAATTAACAGTAAAATTTTTTTCATTACTAGCTTCTCCTTATTAATAAAAGATTATAATTTCTTTGAAGCTTTAATTTTTTCTAAACTCAACGATAAGGGATTTTCGAACTTTCTATCTCTATATCAGGATTGGCAAGTTTGAGATAAGGAGCAATATAGTCTGCATCTGTAACCTTTGGACCTAGAATAACTTTTGAGTATTTCAAAGGTAATAGATTGATGTATACAAATAAAGCATATCTGCCATTATCTTTTGGGCTTAATACGATATACTTCCTAAAATCATTATAGTTAACTTTATCAAAAGTTTCTAACCCAATCTCCTCTTTCTTCAAGTAATTCTCATTTAATAAATCCTTACCTTTTAATAAATCCTTATTTTTATCTAAACTTTTATTATGCTTTGCAATAAGTTTTTTTACAGAAGTATCATCTAGGTTGATTAGAATACGATACTCCATCTCATATTCGTAATCTTTTACTTTAAAAAGATAAGAAATCTTTTTTAATTTTTCCGCCAAGTCACTTAGTGGAGTTTTACCTTCAAACTCTTGTATTTTTTCAAAAATTTGTTTTAGATTATCTAGAGCTTTACCAACATCTGATTCATCTTTAGCGCCAGAATTCAAATCTAAGTAGTGAATTTTAACAAATTCAATAGATTGATGAGCAACAATATGTTCAAGATAACTCATGTCATATTCAAGGAATGCTCCTTGACACGAATCTGCGTATTCTTTCCACATAGGTAGGCTATCAGATACTGTAGTTAGAGAAGATATAAAGACATTAGAAGTTTGGTATTGCTGGAAAAATGTATTATCCATCCCTAAATAATCGTGGATTGCCCTTCCTTCCATTGGGTCGTTTAACTGTTTTAGATTAGTCAGTCGTAAAAATGGAGGTTGAGTTTCAGAATTATTTTCATTTTTCCAGTCTGCTTTTATGAGGAAGTTTGTTAAAGTGTCAATTTTAGTATAATGTCCAAAAGATCCGATTGTTTTTAAATCTTTAGAATTAACAATCAAATTAGAACGAATATCATCAATAATAGATTCTGCTTGCTTCAAAAGTTCCTTGTAATTTTCAGACAGTATAAATCCAGAATCACTCTCCTTTTTTAAAATGGCGCCTTCATCACTACTATTACGCTCATCATACATTTTAACTAATTTAATTGCTTGATCTCGAATTATATCAGAATCATTTTCTTCTGCTATCTTTCGAACAACATCAATCGAATTTTTAATTACAACATCAAAGTGTCTTGACACAAAATCCAAATATTTCCCAACAGAATCAGATTGAGGGTTATTGATATAATAGCTACTAATTATTTCGAGATGTTCAATTTTAAAAATAGAAACCAACTCATCTAATTCAAAATACCAATAACAAACCACACTATTAATATCGTGATTTTCAAATATAAATCTGAATAATGATTCTAATTCACTCTTAAAATAGATTCTTTTTTCTTCTGGTAAACTTTTTAATTCAAAAAGTCGGACAAAAACTGGAAGTATGTGAGCATCAAGTAAATAAACGTCCTCTAAATCATCATTAAATACTAATTCAAGAATCCTTGAAAAATAACTTTCATTTTCAAATAATATAGAACATTCTTCATATTCCTTTGTTTGAGATAAATATTTATATAAAACATTTAAATATTCAAAGTTTTCAAACCAACTATATGAATGCCCATTTTCAAATAATACTTTATTTAATGTAGCTAAAAGTCTTCCAAGTGTGATCTTATCGATTTCTTCAACGAACATCATACAAACATACAGAAAATCGCTTGCATATTTTAATTGTTTTTCTCTAGATAACTTTAAATATTGATTAGTAAAGTTTTCAAGTTCGTATTTCAGTTTATTTTCGTCCAACGAATCAAAATACTTCTTTAATTCAAAGTCCCTAAATTTACCTGTAAAGTAGTTTAACTCTTCCATTTTATCTCCTTCTAAAATTCTAATCCAACGCCTTAACTTCCAGCATCATATCACGTATCTGAGCAGCCAACTCAAAGTCAAGCACTTCGACGGCTTCTTGCATTTGTTTTTCGAGTTTTTTGACGAGTTCCTTGCGCTCTTGTTTGTTGAGGCTATTGATATCGACTTCTTTGTCCTCTTCTTTAGCAACTGCCTTGGTCACGGCGATTAGGTCACGAATTTCTTTCTTGATTGTCTGTGGGACGATACCATGCTCTTCATTATAAGCCATCTGGATTTTCCGACGACGGGCCGTTTCATCTATGGCCTTTTGCATAGACTGAGTCATCGTGTCCGCATACATGATGACATGCCCTTCGCTGTTACGAGCGGCACGCCCAATGGTCTGGATGAGTCCACGTTCGTTACGGAGGAAGCCTTCCTTGTCAGCATCAAGAATGGCAACCAAACTTACCTCAGGAACGTCAATCCCTTCACGAAGGAGATTAATCCCTACTAAGACATCAAAGACACCCAAGCGCAGGTCACGAATAATCTCTGTCCGCTCCAAAGTCTTGATGTCCGAGTGCATGTACTTGACCTTGATGCCCATTTCCTTGAAGTAGTCAGTCAGGTCTTCTGCCATCTTCTTAGTTAAGGTGGTGATAAAGGTTCGTTCATTCTTTTCAACACGGGCATTGATTTCTCCCAAAAGGTCATCAATCTGTCCCATAGTCGGACGAACTTCAACCTCTGGGTCTAAAAGCCCTGTTGGACGAATGATTTGCTCAATCACTGTCTCGGTCTGTTCATTTTCATAGTCACCAGGTGTCGCTGAAACGTAAACAATCTGGTGCACATGGCTTTCAAACTCTTCACGGCGGAGAGGACGATTGTCCAAGGCAGACGGCAAACGGAAACCATAATTGACCAACATTTCCTTACGAGAGCGGTCTCCATTATACATGCCCTTGATTTGCCCCATGGTCATGTGACTTTCATCAATCATGATCAAGAAATCATCTGGGAAGAAATCAAGAAGCGTATAAGGAGGCTCTCCTTCGCTACGACCATCCATGTGACGAGAATAGTTTTCAACACCGTTGGTATAACCCATCTCACGCAGCATTTCGATATCGTACTCTGTCCGCTGTTTCAAACGCTGGGCTTCTAGCAGTTTACCTTCCTTCTCAAAGACAGCTAACTGCTCTTCCAACTCTGCCTGAATCTTGGCAATCGCAACTTCGATATGGTCATCATTGGTCACAAAGTGAGTGGCAGGGAAAATCGCCAAATGATCCACTTCTCCCAGTACCTGACCTGTCAAAGCCTCAACCTCGCGGATACGGTCAATCTCATCCCCGAAAAACTCTACTCGAAAAGCGTGTTCATCACGGGAAGCTGGGAAAATCTCCACCACATCCCCGCGCACGCGAAATCTTCCCCGTTGAAAATCAATATCATTTCGCTCAAACTGAATATCAACTAAGTCATTCAAGAGTTTATCACGAGAAATTTCAAGACCTGGACGCAGACTAACGACACTATCGGCGTATTCTTTTGGCGAACCTAAACCATAGATGCAAGAAACAGAAGCCACAACGATGACATCATTGCGCTCTAAAAGGGCTGAAGTTGCTGAGTGACGGAGCTTGTCAATCTCATCATTGACAGAGCTGTCCTTCTCAATATAGGTATCGCTAGAAGGCACATAAGCCTCGGGTTGGTAATAATCATAATAAGACACAAAGTACTCAACAGCATTTTCAGGGAAAAATTCCTTAAACTCCCCATAGAGCTGACCAGCTAGGGTTTTGTTATGCGCAATGACCAAAGTTGGTTTATTGACTTTGGAAATGACCTGACTCATGGTATAGGTCTTCCCTGTCCCCGTCGCCCCCATCAAAATTTGGGCTTTCTCTCCACCTTCGATGTTATCAACCAACTGCTCAATTGCTTGGGGTTGATCTCCTGATGGTTCATATTTTGACACTAGTTTGAATTTATTATCTGTAATTCGATTGATCATAATTGCCTCGCATGCCTTTTATTTCTTCTATTTTACCATAAATTCCATTAGATTCTTTATCTCTTGACTTTAACAAACCCACATTCTTATGTCATATCTTCTTACATAATAATCATTAAAATTTGCCTTCTAGTTTTTTTTCTGTTATAATTAAAAAATATTCGGAAAGGAGACTTAAAATGAAGAAAAAAATCCTAGCATTTTTGCTAATTTTATTTCCCATTTTCTCACTAGGAGTAGTAAAAGCTGACACAGTTAAATCTAAGTATGTTATTGCCAGTGATTCATCTTTTGCTCCCTTCGTATTTCAAAATTCAAGCAACGAGTACACTGGTATTGATATGGACCTCATCAAGGCCATTGCCAAAGATCAAGGTTTTGAAATTGAGATTACTAACCCAGGCTTTGATGCCGCTATCAGTGCTGTTCAGGCCGGACAAGCTGATGGTATTATTGCTGGTATGTCTGTTACGGACGCTCGTAAAGCTACATTTGATTTCTCTGATTCCTACTACATTGCTAATACTATTCTCGGTGTAAAAGAATCCAGTACCATTGCTTCTTATGAAGATCTCAAGGATAAGACAGTTGGTGTAAAAAACGGAACTGCCTCTCAAACGTTCCTTACTGAAAATCAAAGCAAATACGGCTACAAGATTAAAACTTTTTCAGATGGTTCATCTATGTATGACAGTCTCAACACTGGAGCTATCGATGCCGTGATGGATGATGAGCCCGTTCTCAAATATTCTATCAGTCAAGGGCAAAAATTGAAAACGCCAATCGCTGGAACTCCAATCGGTGAAACAGCCTTTGCCGTTAAAAAAGGAACAAACCCTGAATTGATTCAGATGTTCAATAAGGGGCTTGCCAACCTCAAAGTAAACGGTGAATTTCAAAAAATTCTCGACAAGTATCTAGCTAGCGGAGCAACAACTACTTCTACAAGTACAGTTGACGAAACGACCATCTGGGGCTTGCTCCAAAACAACTACAAGCAACTCCTTAGTGGACTTGGAATCACACTTGCATTAGCGCTTATTTCATTTGCAATTGCCATTGTAATTGGGATTATCTTTGGTATGTTTAGCGTTAGCCCATACAAATCTCTTCGTCTGATCTCTGAGATTTTCGTTGACGTTATTCGAGGAATTCCCTTGATGATTCTTGCAGCCTTCATCTTCTGGGGAATTCCAAACTTCATCGAGTCTATCACAGGTCAACAGAGTCCGATTAACGACTTTGTAGCTGGTACTATTGCCCTCTCACTTAATGCGGCAGCTTATATCGCTGAAATCGTTCGTGGTGGGATTCAAGCTGTTCCAGTTGGACAAATGGAGGCCAGTCGCAGTCTTGGTATCTCTTATGGAAAAACCATGCGTAAGATTATCTTGCCACAAGCGACTAAATTGATGTTGCCAAACTTTGTCAACCAATTCGTTATCGCTCTTAAAGATACAACCATCGTGTCTGCTATCGGTTTGGTGGAACTTTTCCAAACTGGTAAGATCATCATCGCCCGTAACTACCAAAGTTTCAAGATGTATGCAATCCTTGCTATCTTCTATCTTGTAATTATCACGCTTTTGACTAGACTAGCGAAACGCTTAGAAAAGAGGATTCGATAATGGCAAAACTAAAAATTGATGTAAATGATTTGCATAAGTATTATGGAAAAAACGAAGTTTTAAAAGGAATTACAACTAAATTCTATGAAGGAGATGTTGTCTGCATCATCGGTCCTTCTGGTTCTGGTAAATCCACTTTCCTCCGTAGCCTTAACCTTCTCGAGGAGGTAACGAGTGGCCACATCACAGTGAATGGTTATGATTTGACTGAAAAATCAACCAATGTCGACCATGTTCGCGAAAATGTAGGAATGGTCTTCCAACACTTCAACCTCTTCCCACACATGTCCGTCCTAGAAAATATCACTTTTGCACCTATTGAGCACAAACGGATGACCAAAGAAGAAGCTGAAAAATTGGGGATGGAGTTGCTGGAGAAAGTCGGTCTTGCAGACAAGGCTAAGGCAAATCCAGATAGCCTTTCAGGCGGTCAGAAACAGCGTGTAGCTATCGCTCGTGGACTTGCCATGAATCCTGATATCATGCTCTTTGATGAGCCAACTTCCGCTCTTGACCCTGAAATGGTTGGAGATGTACTGAATGTTATGAAGGAATTGGCGGAACAAGGCATGACCATGATTATCGTAACCCATGAGATGGGATTTGCACGTCAGGTGGCCAACCGTGTTATCTTTACGGCTGATGGTGAATTCCTAGAAGATGGAACTCCAGATCAAATCTTTGACAACCCGCAACACCCTCGACTGAAAGAGTTCTTGGACAAGGTCTTAAACGTATAAAACAAAACTGTAGGGTTTTCCTTACAGTTTTTTTATTGCGTATTGGATTTTTTGATTTTTTTGAAAATTATGATAAAATAAAAACTATGATAATGAGGAAATCTCATCCCTAGTCCAACTAGGAAAAAATATAGAAATTAGGTAGCTAGATGTCATCAAAGGTTATTGTTACAATTTTCGGTGCGAGTGGAGATTTAGCTAAACGCAAACTCTACCCTTCCCTTTTCAGACTCTATAAATCAGGCAATCTCTCTGAGCATTTTGCTGTTATCGGAACAGCTCGTAGACCTTGGAGTAAGGAATATTTTGAATCTGTAGTTGTCGAGTCCATCCTTGATTTGGCAGATAGTACCGAGCAAGCCCAAGAATTTGCCAGCCACTTCTACTATCAAAGCCATGATGTGAATGATACGGAACATTACATTGCTTTGCGTCAATTACAAGCTGAGCTGAATGAAAAATACCAAGCTGAACACAATAAGCTCTTCTTCTTGTCTATGGCACCTCAGTTCTTCGGAACTATTGCCAAACACCTCAAATCTGAAAACATCGTTGACGGCAAAGGTTTTGAGCGCTTGATCGTCGAGAAACCTTTTGGTACAGACTATGAAACCGCAAGCAAGCTGAATGAGGATCTTCTAGCAACATTTGATGAAGAGCAAATCTACCGAATTGACCATTACCTAGGTAAAGAGATGATTCAGAGTATCTTTGCTGTTCGTTTTGCCAACATGATCTTTGAGAATGTTTGGAATCGCGAACACATCGATAATGTTCAAATTACCTTTGCGGAACGCTTAGGAGTTGAGGAACGTGGTGGCTACTATGATGAATCTGGTGCCCTCCGTGACATGGTTCAAAACCACACTCTCCAGCTCTTATCACTTTTAGCCATGGACAAGCCTGCCAGCTTTACAAAAGATGAGATTCGTGCTGAGAAGATTAAAGTATTTAAAAATCTCCACCAACCAAGTGAGGAAGAATTAAAAGAACACTTTATCCGTGGTCAATACCGTTCTGGAAAGATCGATGGTAAAAAATACATTTCCTACCGTAGTGAGCCAAACGTTAACCCTGAATCTACAACAGAAACCTTTGCATCTGGTGCCTTCTTTGTAGACAGCGATCGCTTCCGTGGCGTTCCTTTCTTCTTCCGTACTGGTAAACGCCTAACAGAAAAAGGCACTCATGTCAATATCGTCTTTAAGCAAATGGACTCTATCTTTGGAGAACCACTTGCTCCAAACATTTTGACAATCTATATCCAACCAACTGAAGGATTCTCACTCGGCCTCAATGGTAAACAAGTCGGTGAAGAATTTAATCTAGCACCAAGCTCTCTGGATTATCGTACAGATGCTACCGCTACTGGAGCTTCACCAGATCCTTACGAGAAACTGATCTACGATGTCTTGAACAACAACTCAACCAACTTTAGCCACTGGGATGAGGTAAGTGCTTCTTGGAAATTGATTGACCGTATCGAAGAGCTCTGGGCTGAAAATGGAGCTCCACTCTACGATTATAAAGCTGGAAGCATGGGACCACAAGCTAGCTTTGACCTACTTGAAAAGTATGGAGCCAAATGGACCTGGCAACCAGATATCGCCTATCGTGAAGATGGCCGTTTAGAATAGCAAAAATATCCTGCAAGTCAATTTTGCAGGATATTTATTTTGTATTAAATCAAGCCTTCTAAGAGACCCTTCATAAAGTTTTCAGAGTTAAATTCACCGATATCATCATTTTTTTCACCGAAACCAATTAATTTCACTGGGATATTGAGTTCTTCGCGGATAGCCAGAACAACACCACCTCGGGCAGTTCCATCAATCTTAGTCAGTACAATACCGGTAACAGGGGTGATTTTAGAAAATTCCTTAGCTTGTACCAAGGCATTCTGTCCAGTTGACGCATCAAGGGCAAGGAAGGTTTCATGTGGTGCTTCTGGAAGGACACGCTTGATGATGCGACCAATCTTTTCCAACTCGGCCATCAGGTTGTCCTTGTTTTGCAGACGCCCTGCTGTATCAATCATAAGGATATCAATCCCTTCTGCTACAGCACGTTCCATCCCATCAAAGACCACGCTTGCTGGATCAGCCTTTTCAGGTCCCGTCACAACCGGAACATCCACACGTCGACCCCATTCAGCTAGCTGGGCAACGGCTCCAGCACGGAAGGTATCTGCCGCAACCAACATGACTTTCTTGCCAGCTTGTTTGTAGCGATGAGCCAATTTTCCGATAGAAGTTGTTTTCCCAACACCATTGACTCCGACAAAGAGCATGACGGTCAAACCATCTTGGAAATGGATTTGTTCATCGTAGTTGCCATCCTTTTCGTAGAGCTCAACCAATTTCTCAATAATGACACGGCGGAGTGCGTCAGGTTTCTTAGCGTTTTCTAATTTGGCTTCATAGCGGAGTTCTTCTGTTAGGTTCGAAGCGACCTGCACACCGACGTCACTCATGATGAGGAGTTCTTCCAATTCTTCAAAAAAGTCTTCATCGACAGAACGGAAGTTAGCAAAGAAGGCATTCAAGCGTGCCCCGAATCCTGTACGCGTTTTCTTGAGACTGCGGTCATATTTTTCCTGAACTGTTTCTTCAACTCGTGGATATTCTTCTACTACTTCAAAAGCTTGCTCTTCTCCAGCTTCTAGAGATTCTTGGCTCTCTTCTTCTAGAACTTCTTCTGCCTTTTGGAATTGCTCCAATTCATCAGCTTCTAGCTCAGGCTCTTCCTGAGCAGTTTCCTCGACTACTTCTGGTTCAATGGCCCCATCTGTCGTGACCTGAGGAATTTCTTCTTGAGCAAGTGTTTCTTCCACTTTGTCCCTTGCTGGCTCTTCCTGACTTGTTTCTTCGACTGCCGTTTGGTTTTCTTCAACTTCTTCTGACAAATCAAGAGTTTCCAGAGCTTCTTTTACAATATCTTCGATTTTCGGCTCTTCTTTTTTCCCGAATAAACGGTCAAATAATCCCATATTCTAATTCTCCTTTAGCACGTATTCTTCGATAGCCCAAGCAACGGCTTCCTCGTCGTTGGTCATGGGGGTAATGACATTGGCAACTTCCTTAACTGCTGAAACTGCATTTTGCATGGCAACTCCCAGACCTGCCCACTCAATCATGGAAAGGTCATTGGCCTCGTCCCCACAAGCCATGACTTGACTTTGATCGATTCCTAAGTGTTTAATTAATTTCGCTAAACCTGTTGCCTTGTGGACGTTTTTTGGTGACCATTCCAATAAGAGTTCACGCGATTTGAAGATTTCATATTGGTCAAACAATTCTGGAGAAATCTTTTTAATCGCTGCATCCAAGGGTTCTTGGGCGAAGGCAGTCACGCATTTATTATAAGTTATCTGACTAGATAGCTCTTCAAAAGCGACTGGTACGAAAGTCAGGGCTGGATTGAACTTAGCATAGAGACTTTCTTTGTCCGACTGGATTTGATAGACTGTTCCTTCTGAAATAGCATCTAACGGCAAACCTAGTTTTTCAGTTTCCTCGTACAATCTTGCCACATCGTCGATTGAAAAGACTGTTTTATCAAGAATCTCTCCCGTATTTTTCTGAACAAGCCCTCCATTAAAGGTGATGGTGTACTCATCCTCTTGTCCATCTGTTCCCAATTCCTTGAGAAAGAAATCCATAGCCTTCAGAGGACGTCCCGTTGTCAGTACGACCTTGATGCCACGATCACGCGCAGCTTTTAGCACCGCCTTAGTTCGATCTGTCAGCTTTTTATCCGTTGTCAGTAAGGTACCATCCAAATCAAGTGCAATCAATTTTATATCTGCCATTACAAGCCCTCCATATAAGCCATCACTGACTGGTCCTTATGGTGGCCAATCACTGCTTCTGCTAATTCTAAAATCTCTCGTCGCGCGTTTTCGGGAGCAATTGGATGCCCTACAACCTGCATCATATGAAGGTCGTTGATATTATCGCCAAACGCCATAACCTGATCCATGGTTAGACTCAGCTTTTTGGCTAACTCAACAATAGCCACACCCTTATCAACGTAGTCCAAGACAATATCGATGGATTCAAAACCTGTTGTCATGGCATTGACACCAGGAACATTTTCATTGACCCAGGCCTCCCCAGCTTCTATCGTATCTTCTGTAAAGTTCGTAGTGAATTTAAAAATCTCATCCGTGATATCTTCCAGACTCGTTACTTTTTGAATGTTCTCATTGTAGTGACGACTGAACTTGAGATAGGTCTCATCTACCGTGTCCAAAACATAACAAGCTTTTTTCCCAGTCAACAGCATTTTTCTTTCATCAAAATAGGGAGATTGCTTTAAAGCTTCAAAAGTGCTCAAGTAAAAATCCCGAGACATAGTAGCCTCGTACATATCCTCTCCATGAAACTCAACATAGCTCCCATTTTCAGCTATAAAAATCACTTCATCACGGACATCTGCAAATAGCTTTTTAAGGGACAAGATACCGCGACCCGAAGCCACAGCAAAGTATATTCCCTTGTCCTTGTAGGAAACAAGCAATTTTTTGAGACGTTCCATATCAAACTGCCCTTCTCCGTCAAGAAAGGTTCCATCCATATCAGTTGCCACAAGTTTAATCATAAAATCCTTCATACTCCAATTGATAAATCTACCTTCTATTATACCATAGATAAGCAGAAAAAGGACTAGTACAGTAGGATTGGCTATTGGATAGCAGGGCTTTTTCGGTAAATGAAATAGAAAATAATGTTTTTAATTTAACCCAATAGACCAATAAATATTCACGACACTATCATGAAGTAACAAAAAAATGATAAGCTATCTAACTTAAGTTCTATACTATCTGTGGTTGAAGCACGGAAAAAACTCTCCTACTAAAAGAGTTTTTCTTGATAATTCTTACAAAACAAAAGGCGAACAAATTCTCAGGCTTCCCAGTAGACATGAATTTGCTCGCTTTTTTGGTGGCTTGGAGACAGACAAAGACACACGGACAATATTTTATAGGTAATCTAGAACTTAAAAACCATCCAAATCCACATAATTTAAAATGGAAGACAGTGTCTCAATTCCTTATAGGTAAGGGAGAACGGATAAGGAAAATCCAGCTCCAACCCCAGATCCAGGCAAGGATCAACAGTCTCAATTCCTTATAGGTAAGGGAGAACCCTTCTTCAAAAAGCTGGAATTAAGATTGAGCCAATCTCACTTTTGTCTCAATTCCTTATAGGTAAGGTAGGACACCTTGGATGAGTTGGGGTACAACGTGGAATGGAAAGTGCTTAACAGCAAAGAGTCTCAATTCCTTATAGGTAAGGTATAACACTATGCCTATCTACCACATTGCTCCATGGGATCTAAATCTCAAGTCTCAATTCCTTATAGGTAAGGTATAACGAACACTTAGTCCAAAACTTTCAAATTCTGAAGTTCGCGAAAAGTCTCAATTCCTTATAGGTAAGGGATAACAAAGGAGAAACTTTATATGGCAAAAGATTTCAGTTACGAAGTAACGTCTCAATTCCTCATAGGTAAGGGATAACGGTATTAAAAAAAAATGAAAAAGATTTTTTCATATCTTCTATGTCTCAATTCCTTATAGGTAAGGTATAACGAAAATCGTGCCATTAAACGTCAATTCATGCATGATTATGCACAAGGTCTCAATTCCTTATAGGTAAGGTATAACTAAGGACAAGCTGGTTCACATGGAATCAATTCGCAACCCCCGTACGATGACGTCTCAATTCCTTATAGGTAAGGTAGAACGATAATCTTGAAGAAGCTCAAATTGCATTTCATAGTGGAGAAATGTCTCAATTCCTTATAGGTAAGGTATAACCCTAACCAATATGACGGCTATAAATTTATTAAAGCCATCACACCGAATGAGTCTCAATTCCTTATAGGTAAGGTATAACAACAGCATTTTCGCTGTTTCTAGATTGATTGTATCAAAAAATAGGGCTTTTTTCAAGATTTCAAAACCTTAGCCACGCGCTTGCGATGCACATCATATGTCAAGATAATATACATTTATTTTCTCTTTTTGAAATAGAAGTAAGCAATTGTCAGAAGAGAAATGAGCAAGGTAAGCCAAGATGAATAGGCCAGACTCAGATTACATATAGTCAAATAATTATCCTGCAGTTCTTTGATATTCGGAACAATTGCTAACGCAATACTTAAAACGGTTAGCACTAATACTCTGTCATTCAATTTATTACTTGCTTCTGTCTGGCTGATATCATGCAGTTCACTAATTTGACTATCTAGGAGATTGATATGCTTCTCGATATAGAGTGAGGTTTGCAACAATTCGTAGATTTCCACTGCTTGCTCCTGCGGGCATAGCTCTGGAAGCAAAAATTGATTTTTAAAGGTCGTGTAAGCCTTCTGCAGCTTCAGTTTATCAGAAACTCTAGCATTGACCCTATCCCCCGCATCCTTAGAATACTTCAGAATACCAATCCTCTGACTGAGCGTGATCAAAGCCAAGTCCAGATATTCCGACAAAAAGTAGCCTTTGAGGAAAAACTCTGGAAAATCAGAACCACTCATAAAAATCATGGAATGCTGACTGGCCATATAAAGGCTTCCCTCAGCTGACCACCTCGTATAGAGAAGCTTTTCCAGCTCTGCCTTTAGCATATCTCGACTCAGACATGTTGAATCTCCCTTATCAACGTATAAAATACTAAAAAGAAGCTTCATCTCCTCTAAACTCTGCTCTGAATCATCAAAATTCGTCCAATTCGCCGTTTTATAAATCAAGTCCTTTACTTTAGGAACCATCATGTAGCTCACCACATACATCCGGTCATCAATGATGATTTCTAAATGAGGCTTAGACTCAAACTGCGAAATATCCTCTGGGAATATCGCTTCCTCAGGCAAGCCAAAGAAATCCTGCAAAATTTCTTTCGGAGCCGACATGATCCCATAGGAGGAAATTAAGTCGGACGGCTGTGGAGGCTCGTTAATTTTGTCACTCTTAATCAGCTCAATATTATTTGGTGAGACTAAATCACGCAGCAATGTAGTCAAAAAAGGAGCATAGAGATGACGACCATACTGGTTGATGTTTTTAATATCTTCCAATTTATCTTTGCAACGATTTTCCATTGAAAAAATCAGGAAACCTGCTTCTAAATTTGGAAAATAACGAAGCATGATATAGTCAAGCGTCAGGTCATAAAACTCCAGTTTGTCGATGTGATTATAATAAGAAATCCGATAGACATCACCTTTTTCTAAGCCAGTATAAGCATAGTTTGTGACCAGCTCAGGATTGCGGAAAATCAGCTCCTCTGCTTTTTTATTAAAATATCGACGATAAGCGTACTTTAACCGCTCGCTTTTTTCACCAGCTTCTACATTCAGATAGGGAAGGTCATTGGTATCTTGGCTGAGTTTCTTCCATTTGGAAGACTTCGGAAAAGACTCCAGCCCCTTGGCCGCAAAGGGTAAAACAAAGATATGGTGACTAAATACAGATTGACTCTCAGACATAAACAACCTCCGAGTAAGATATCTCCTCATGAAAACACTTCCAATATACCACAAAAAACTTGCTCCCGCAAGTTTTTTCAGTTGAAGCAACCAATTCCTTATAGATAAGGGAGAATCCTTATTATGTAGTGCTTAAAGACGATAAAGTGGTCAAGGCAGGAGGAAAGATGTCTCAATTCCTTATAGGTAAGGTAGAACGGTGACGTACATGAAAATGTTGAAATATTTCAAGGATATAATTGATGTCTCAATTCCTTATAGGTAAGGTATAACAATACTGGCGAAAAAGGTTCAACCTTTGGAACCTTGCTAGGGTTGTGTCTCAATTCCTTATAGGTAAGGTATAACAAGCTTGACTCAAAAATTCAAATCTGCGATTTTGGCGGAGTTCGTCTCAATTCCTTATAGGTAAGGTATAACATACACGCACATCAACTGGTGGTCGTCCACAACAATCTCAGCAGAAACGTCTCAATTCCTTATAGGTAAGGTATAACAAAACTTGCCCCTTGGGCGCTGGCGTCCGATGTGGCTCAGATTAGTCTCAATTCCTTATAGGCAAGGTATAACAACAGTAATATCGCTGTTTCTATATTGATTTTATCAAAAAGCAAACCTTTTTTCAAGATTTCGAGGAAAAAAGTCGGTCGATCTTTTTGTACCCATAGCTCATAAACCGCTTGGTTGACAGCTTTTAAAAAGGAGGCAAAAAATCGAAAAGATCGACCGACTTTTTAATAGTATTTGTAGGGTTTAAAGCGTTTCAAGTCACCATCTTGCTGCAAGATTCTCTTAAACTGACGAATATCATGCTGAATAAGCTGGGCATAGGTATAGGTTGAACGCCCCATGACCAGCCTAGTCTGTAGCTTTTCCTCAAAACTCCGCAAGACGATATACTTCCCTTCCCGATTCAGATAAACCGATCCGTCTTCCCTTTCTTCAAAATGATCTGTAGCATTGATTTGATGTTTATTGATCAAGCTCAAAATCACTCGATCCACGATAACTGGCTTCATATAATCCGCAAAATCCAGATGCAAACTATAAGGACGATTATTTGAAGCATGCAGCACTCCGATTTTAGGATCCAGTCTAGCCTGCCAGATCAGGCGCAGAACACGACTATACAAAATCGTATTGCAAAAGCTAATCAAGGCATTTAGTGGATCTCGAGGTGGCCGCTTGGTTCGCTTAACAAAAGAAAAACCACTTTGATTCAAAATCTCATTAAACATAGGATAGTATATCTGCTTGACCCATGCCTCTAAAAGCATCAAATCATCGACCGACTTTTTGCGATGAACTTCCTTAATCGCCATCGTCAAGTCTTTCTCAATCTCTAAAAGAAGCTTATTGGACTTATATCTTTTAAGATAATAGCGACAGTTTGCCCGCAAATTATGAAAATGCGATAATTCAAACTGCCTGGACAACAGCAAACGCTTCTCCTCGTCTAGATACACTTGGCACTGCTTCAATAAAAGCGGAGCAGGACTCTTCATAGACTCAGGAATAACGAAAACATCTCACTCACCAAGCAGTCTTTGGATGATACGACTTGATAGTCTGACATCATCTAGCGCATTATGTAGTCTTCCTTCGAAATGCGAAACTAAATCCAGTCGGTTTCCAATGGGTTCAAATCCTCTTGCGTACAAAAGACTAGCAACATCAATAATTGGAAAGGGAGCCATAAATGCTCTATTTTGCCTGTCCTTTTCTACCATCTTATGAAAAAGCCGACTCTCTACAGGAAAGGGTACATCTGCAAAGCAACGCGCGGAAGGTCGATAAGTACACCAGAGCTGCCAGACCTCTTCCAAAAGTTCCTCTTCTGTAGCAAAGGCTTGATAAGCTCCGATGTAGGGAATGACATGTTCCAACACCCAAACTTCTTTGGTCTCTGCAATCTGCCTAGGTACACCACCGTAGAAAGAAGCTACTTCCGTTCCATCTAACTTTGTGACCAAAACAGCCATGGTCAGCAGAGGTCCATAAAGTCCATCCACCTCAGCATCTACAATAAAACGATACTCCATTTAATATCTCCATTTCTGAGAAAAAGACCAAAGCTTATCAGTAATAGCCTCCGACTTTTGATTAAGATTGTCAAAAAAGTTTTCCCATTCTCTCAGCAATTCTTCCGTTTCTGAAAAATCGACATCGTTTTTGCCAGTATAGCCCTTCATCATTTTTTCCAATTGATGAAGGGTAGTTTTTAATTTTTCGTAAGTATTAGATTTTTTCCCTTGCAACTTCTCGCAGCTAATTTTAGCTACATAGATTGGGATGGAGCGTAGTTTCAGCGTGAAACTATCTTGGTTTCTCATACATACTTTAATAGCCTTATCATAGCAATTCAGGCTGTCTTCCATTTTTCCCTCAAAGCGATAATAATTAGAAAAATTCCAATAGACTATCTCCATAGGATGGTAGAGAATTTTCTCCGTATTGACTAACTTTGTTAACTTATTTCGCTTGTGAAATGAAAAGAACTCTTGATAGATTGGATGTTTGACAAAGGCAGTATAAAGTAGTTTAGCAAATTCTATATCCTGCTGACAAGCCTCAGTCATGATTAAAGAGTAATACATGGCATAGAACTGTTGACTAATGGTTGTCTCTTGTCGCTCAACCCTATCCCAAAAATCTTGAATCACAACCTCATCTATCTCACTATCCATCCTATGATCATAGTCAATCGCTAAAATCAACCAATGAAGCGCAGCTTTAGCATCCTTTCTCAGAAGTTCAATTCTACTACGATATTGCCGATGGCGTTCCAATTCTCCTGGGAAACTCGGATACTGTTGCAAGCCCTCATCAGATAAACGGATAATAGTCTCTAATTTAAAATCTTCCTGCTGGATTGGAAACAAGAGACTATAGATTTCCATACAGAGAACATCCCCATAGTATTCGGACTTCAAGGATTGAAAATAATTTGAAATTGAATCATAAGCTAACAATAAATCTAGCAGCTCTTTAAAAATAGCGTGGAGATCTGCCATTAAGTGAGAAGCTTTTTTATACTGACCACTGTCAATATAAAATACAGCGAGTTTTTCCTTGATGCGATAGAGGCTAAAAAGATTTTCTAAGCTATTTTCAGAAATCTTTACCAATTCCAAACTTTGAGAAATGACTTGACCTGCTTGACAAGAACGGCCAGAACGCAGGTAGACATCGCTTAGTTGCAGGAATACTTCAAAGGCAAACAACTCATATGGATACTTTTTATCTCTCAAAAGTGGCAGTAGTTGATCACAAATCTCTGTAAATATCACGATAGATTTCTCATAATCATCCTGTCTCGCCGTATAAGCTAAAATCTCCGAAGCAAACTGTTTTAATTGCGACTTCAGTACTCTATAACTCAAATACTTCATTCGGTCAACAATCAGATGTAAATATGTTCCCTTGGTCTTTATAGCTTGAGATGTATAGTATTCCATCAGAGCTTCTGATACATCATTTTGAGCAAGCAAAAAGCGGATGCGACTGTCTGAAGACAGTGTTGACAGAGAAAATACATAAGAATCCTCAAATAAATTGCGCAAGACTGCTCTCTGATCTCGAAAAACTGGAAGGTCTCGCAAATACATCCGCCGAATATTCGAAGCAAAATCCGCCAAAATTAACCTTTGTGATTCCGTCGCTTTTTTTAACTGAAATTGAACATCTGTCCCAGAACGATAGCTGACTTCACTTGTTTTTAAACTCGTTGTAAAGGCACGCTTATATTCAGACTCCTGAATATGGACACGCTCCTCTACACCTTTTCGAGCTACACGACTGGCAATGATAATATTCAATCTAATATCACCATATTTTGCCTCTAATAGCTGCGTGAGTTGCACGAGACCCTCGGATAAGATTTGTAAATACAGTTGTCGATTATCCCCATTTCCCTGCCACTCAATATTTTCAAAAAAGATATAACGCGCATCCGTCTGATTTTTAAATTCAATCAATTTAGGAATAACATATTGCTTTTTCTGATTTAGGGTCATATTCATCGCATGATTTAATGAGTCATCATTAAGAATACTAGAAAAGTTAAAGTTTTTAATAGCAGCCTTTTCAACTAGCACACCACCGAGAAAAGAGTAAATTTCCTCTCTTTGAGATTCAGAATCTGCAAATTTTCCACTTTCATCCAGCCACAACTCAAATTGTTTCATAAAAGCTTCCTCTGCTACTCTAACTGTCCGAAACCAACATTCGTTTTGGCGCCAATGCCTACATCAGTCAAGATGCTTTTAAATAACTCTATTTTTTCTTTAACCGTAACCTTAACTCCGTCTGAAAGCTGACAATCTTTCAGATAAAAGCCAAACTCAAAAGAGATCCCAGGCTTAACTTTCAGACAGTTGATTGGAATAGGATTCTTGATAATGTCACTATGAGGCGTAATGAATTCCAACGCTAGGCACTGTTGCTTCGTTTTATTTTTAGAAGTTGGATAAGCATCTAAAAAGACATCATTATCTTCAAAAATATCATCTTTCAAGCCATAGATTTCTTCATCAGAAAGTTCTGGTTTAAGAAGTGACTGAATATACTTCATCTTTTGTTGATTAATATCATCTTTGGTATATTCTTTCCTAGGAAAGACGCTTTTCAGTATCCCTTTGACAGAGGAGCCAGGTATATAGGGCAGTCCCGTTACATAATCAAAAGAAAAGCCAGAATAAATAGAACCCTTTGATTTCAAATCATGGGGATTGCCAGTTCCTATCATGAGACCAGGATAAATAGTTTCCAAAGAAAAGGTTTTGACACTTGCTACACCTTTTGAAGCATTCTTCAAATGCTCCAGAGGTGATAGAGAAAGGTCAAATTTAAAATCCTGCAAAGCCATATTTCTATCACGAAATTGCTCCTCACTAGATTTTTTTTGCCTACCCAGTTCATAAACTAAACCTGATTTTTCTTTTCGCTCCTCTATTCCTTTAAAATATTCATGATAGTAGATATAAGACATGTTTTTTGAACTAAACATCATCCTTACCCTCCATTTTTCTCGTCTTCCTTGACTTTTTGATCTTTTGACTCAATTTCAAACAAGTTTAACCCTAGTTTGATTGCGATTGCTGCATGCAATACAGCCTCTTTAATAGCGAAACTCTCATTATCATTTTTGAACGATGTAACATACTCAAACAAGGTGGTGGCCGTAATATCTGTGTTTTCTTTCTTCAAAACTTCCAAAATCATAACAGGTAGCTTCGTACGATCTTCTTTGGCATTTTTTGATTTAGCCGAATAGTAGGCAACTGCTGCTGGGAGGCTTCCCATTGTAATAGCAGCTCCAAAAGAAGCAATATAGCCTCTAAACTCATTTGGAATTGGCTCCGTAAGCTCCTTTTCAATCACCTCAACAGCAATAGGAAGCAACCGATTAATTCTGTTCTTATCCATTGTTTGCTCCTTCTTCATTTCCTGAAATCACTTTAATAACCTTGCAAAGTCCATAACCTACGGAAGCATTTGCACCAAACTGGATGATTTTTTCTCTCACCGACTCTGTAAACACATCTAAAAGGCCATCTGCCTCACTAGTTGAAGCCACCACTGCAAAATAGAAAATCGACTTGTGGGGTACTACTTCCTCATACCACAAATTAGTTTGTTCTCCGACACTATTCCGAGCAATTACTGGTAAACCATATTTTTCAAAGCAAGAATTATCTACGTCCAGAGTTATCTCCTCATCTCCGCCCTTTATATCTTCTATTGAAACATCTTCTAATTGAAAATTTGCAATCATTTGGTTAAAATCTTCACAGGCTGTTTTCGGAGCATGTATTGAATAGGGTTTATCATCGCCACTTATTGAACGAATTGGCAGGGCTAGTAGATTCGCACTAAGAAATTTTAATGATCCTGAAGTAGTAACCTTACTATTTTCCGAACCGAATATTTCAATAATGTTCGACAAGTCATTTTCTTCAAAGAAGGCTCTCAGAGCACCTTTAACGCCTGAGGAGTTAATCGTCGGAAATCCCGTCACAACATCTCGCTCCACTTCGTTATCAATGATGTTAAAATTAACGTCTCCATTTCCTACATGCAAATTTGTTAAACATTCAATGATAAAAATTTTTGCTTTCATTTTTTACTCCTTACTTCCCTGTAATTTTATAAATAGTATTATAACCTGCTGGCTCTAAACCAGTTTTTACCGAAATAGCATCATCACCATAAAAGACACTCCCTGCCTTATAAAGAAGACTATATCCTTGTAAATCGAGTCCTTTTAGACGATTTTTACTAAGGTCTGTGTGAAGCTGGCGAACTAATTTTTCCTCTAAAATTGCAAAGCCTGTCACATCATTTAAAAAGCACACATCTGATAGGCAGTATTGCCAAGTCCGACCTTGTGGAGTATGCTTCTGGAGATGCTCTGTGATTTTACTTTCTAAATTATCTTCCGATTCTTCTACAGAAACCTTGAAGAGGGTACCTTTCTGCCCCATAGGAACAATACTGTCTTTCAATGTAATATCACCATTAACCTTTACATAGACTGCAAATTCATAGTCCTTATGTAGCTGATGTACCTCTCGCTTAAATAGACGGTCAGCATCAAAATTTTGGGATAGTTTTTCTAATTTTTCTTGAAAGTTATTTTTTTCCCCTTTGTTGTACTTTTCTAACAAATCCATAAAATTATTGATAAACTCAGTTAAACTAAGATTGCTATTCTTATCTAAATTAGAAACTTCCTGTTTCTGTTTCATAGTGGCATTCACAAACAACTTACACAAATCTAGAAGATTTTGCTTCAGTTTCACCAGATCATTCTGCGTAACACGCCTTACACCAGTCACTACTTTAGTCCTAAATATATCTTCGATTGTCTCTAAACGACCTGTATTAATATTGTAATAACCATCCCCATATCCTTCTTTAGGATTATATTCCTTAGATTTAGGCAGAGCGATTTCACCAAAACTAGTTGACAGTGTAAATTCTTTCTCTAGTATCATTGGTTCAAACTGATCAATCCCCTCTCTCCCCTGCTTGTTGTTAAAAGGATTTGGTATGACGATTTCCTCACTATTTTTACATATTTTACGAAGAAAGATAGGAGAGATTTTTTCTAATTTTCCGAAATCTTGAACACCTCCATTTAGAGAAAAACTCTTCACTCCGATTAGAGCTTTGATTTTATCTCGCGTATCCTGATCATACTGAAAATCCTGCTTCAGCTCAATCCCATTACTGACTAAGATAAGATAGCGTATCATCCCAAAGACTGTGGACTGTTCAGGAACGCGATTAGTGCGGATAAAATAAGGAGCGTATTCATCCTCCGAATAGTTATTTTTACCGACAAAGCTAAAGCGTCTATCTGAACCAAAAGAATAGTCTCCTAGCGGTCTAAACGTCACAAGATAGTCTGTCATCACTTACCTCCCTGCCAAAACTTTACCAAAAATAAAATAGCCTGCAACTCCTTGGTATAGTATTCCCCTATACTTATGTTTCGTTTTGTACAAATTCCATCAACCTTTTCTTTCATATCTACCATATCTTGATATTCTTTCAAATAGTTGTCATAGAAAAATTCAGCTATTTTTTCCAGATAGTCATGATAGGCCAACTGGTTAGGATTGTTAAAGTTATTTAAAAACCTCATTTTATATTTTTGAAAGTCAAATTCATTCTGTGCTGTTTTCTCAAATAACAACTTAAAAATAATTTCTGTATCTTGTAGATTATAGAGGACAGATTCCAGTGCTTGATCGTTCGTAGTTGTTCGATAGTTTATCAGATTATCAATCATCTCTAACTTATCGTTTTCTACCATCAATTGAACGGTTTTTCCGCTGTGTTTTACCAACTCTATCCCTAGACGATTACCTCCACTGATTTCACTACCATTCGGACGTTTACCGCAACTTTCTTTAGCCTTATAAAGTTGAACTCTAGCTCTTTCCAGCGCTTCATATAGAGGATATTTGACATACTGAACAGCAACACCAAAAGACAAGCTGACATTGATGCTATCATCTGGCAGTTCTACTTCTTCCAGACCTTTTTTCAATGTTTTGTCCAATTCACTACATAAGGAGAAAAGAGAATGAACAGGAGCAATAAACAGTAAATCGTCCCCGCCAGCATAAATAGTCATCCCCCCATATTTTCCGACAAGTTTAGCCGCTTCACCAGCATAGTCTAAACAAGCCTTCGAAAAACTATTTATCCTATCAGACTGTTGGGAGATTTCTACATCTTTACATAAAGCTTTCAAAAGAGTTCCGACCTTATCCCCATCCGAATTAACGACTGCGTAGTATTCGCTTCTGGTCGGTGTTACCTCACCATCAGGAATCTCTTCAGAGGAGTTTTCCTCTTTCTTTCGAGATAGAGCAATGTCTTCAATTGACTTTAAATCGGAACTATCATCTGGATGTTTTATAACCAACTGACTATTTGGTTTGGTATCTGTAAATAGCTTACTTTCTTTAATATAGATATTCCGATTGCCTTTCTTGCCTGCAAAGAACGAAGCAAATAAGTTCATATCTGTTCTTCCCTTACCCGCTGCCATCAGCTCCAATGCATCCAAAGCATCATTCAGTATTATAGCTATATTATTTCCATCTTTTTCACTTTTTCCTATAATTTCGTTTATAGTTCCTTCATTAAGAAGAACAAAATCAATTCTCAGATAATTGTTAATAAAATTCTCAATCTGCCCTGAATTAAACTTTCCAAATTTCCCAGCCATTTCTTTCTTCACTGCTGAAATTATATTCTTTAATTCTTCCTCAGTTACTGTATTATCATCAACTGAAAGTAAAATCCTATCATGGTAACGACCAATACCATCTTCTTGTGGATTTTGATTACTATTAGAATCATAAAACGGTGAAAAAATCTTAACAGCTGGAATCTCAACAAGCTTTTCACAGAGTTTCTTTGTCACCGTTGAGAAAAAATAACTGCCAAACCACAAACCTGCCGGAGAGATTGCCTCTCCAATAGTTTTAAAAATCGGACCGATTGTTATACCTACATATTTCATTTATTCATCTCCTTTGTTCAACTTTAAGCACTTTTGATGAAACTAAAATATTGCTACAATTAGCATTGTAATATGCTACTGCATAATCTAAAAAATGTTGTAAGTTGAATTCTTTAGACGGTGTTTTAAGTGATATGCTACAACTAGGCTTTGGATTAAATTTCTCAAAGTTAAATTCTTGGTTAAAGATTCTATAATCTAGTTTCAAAGGAATAATATAGACAAAATTATTTATGACTTTAAAAAATATAGGAGAAGGAAAACGTTGAATAATTCTTTTATTATGTGTAACTTTAACTTTATCTGGTATATTATTATGTCTATCTCTGAATATCAATACAGGACTTAAACCTAATAACGCACGAACATAGTGCGGATTGTTGTTTTTTGGATATGTATACCTTCTAAAACTACCAAATTTTCTAACCACTTTTTTCTGTTTCAACTCGGCTTTTTCATTCCCTATATCTATTTTAAATAAATTTTTTTCTTTATCATGCATATACATAAATAAAGCACTTCTGGCATATTTCCCTTTGTAATTATAGCCACTCTTAATTATTTTATAGAACTGCTCAATATTTTCAAAAATCACTTTTATCTTGTTTGAGCCACTCCGATCATTAGATTGTTTATTTAAATCCATTTTATAAAGAGTCTTTAATCCAAACTCTTCCATTAAGATTTTTTCAATATTTTCTTGCTCAACCTGATCATTTTTCTCAGAATCAATTACAGTAAAACTACCGTACCCTTTCCCTTGGGCAGCCCCAAAATTTGTTACAATAAAGAATTCTTTAATGTGCTCCACAATAAATTTCTGAAGTTCAGAATCAAAACAAGTAATAGTCATTTTAGGATTTGTTTCTACTCTACGTTTCTCATCCCTAGCAAAATACAATTCAAAGTTGCCTTCGTTATTATTTGTCTTTTTATCAAATTTATCTTCATTTTCTTTACTCTTATAAATGATGCTAGGACTATTGTCAATAAATTTCATTTTATAAGCCAAAGAGTGATTTTTGAAACGTTTTTTCAGACTTGGAACTTTCTTCATCAAGTACCGATCAAATTTTGGCTTGACTTCACTAGCACGCAAAGTGGCTCCTTCTTCTTCCGGCTGGAAATGAATAATTGGCGCATGACATTTTAAGTCAAGCTCTAACTTACAATTCCTAAATTCCATATCCACTCTATCCTCCTATTCTTCTATCACAAACATGCCGAATCCCATCGAATTCTTCTCACCAAGCCCAACTTGATAGAGGAAATCCAATACCTCCGCATCTCCTCTTATCTCAAATTCTCCTTTCCAACCCGTTATGAGATAGTCTTTGTATTTGGTAACAAATTTATTCTTTAAAGAAAAATTTATCGGCTCTATATCAAATCTACCTGTCGGTACTTTATGATAATAAGCTTGATATTTCCTCGCAAAATTCTCCATGATTCTGCTCTTAAATTCCGTATCAAACGGATTGTAATACAATGTTTTTTTGGTGTCAGCATCTGTAGAACGAACCACCAAGGGAGAAATCATCCGAATCTTATAAGAAGTCCCCGTTAATTTCTTCTGTTCAATTTTTACATTTAAAATTTTTACAAGGTTTCGACCAATTCGCAATTCATCTAGATTTGACAAAGCCTCTGCAATAGTGAATAAAATGGATTGATCAATCGTTCTAATTTCAAAACGCACCTTATCAAGAAACTCTATTCGTTTTCCTCGCATTTTATATTGACCTTGCAACAACGAAAATGTAAACAACTTAAAATGTTTATCCTCTAACTGATAGCCCCTCTCATGAAGTTGCGCAGATAAGTCTTCCTTATTTTTCAATAAATTATAAATCATCGATTGAAGAAGGTAATTATAGTTTACTGGCAAGATAAACTGATCAATTTTTTGCAGTTCAATTAATAATTGCATCCTAGATTCCTCCCTGAATTAATACACATCTTCTTATATTATAGATATTACAAAATTTTGTAACCGCTGTCAAATTATATTGTTACAGTTTATCATCTTAAATCAACTGTGAAATTACGATTTGCATTTCAAATCAAATAAACAGTGCTACAAATTGTTGACACCAATAATTCAAGATTCAAAAATCTTGCAGTAGATTTAGCTAATAAGACGAGAATAACTTAGCGGTTATTTCAGATTGAAGAAAAAGTCTATTTTGGACAATTTACTAGTGAGTCATCGTATTCAACATTCAAATGGTGGTAAAGACCTTCCACACGGTAATAGCAGTTTTGAATCATTTTATACAACTATCAGTATTGAGCATAAAGGCTTCAAAACTGATACGCTTACATTCCCCTATACATAGATATTTTCTATAATTCACGAATAGACTTAGTAAATCGGATTATCCTCATCAGAGTTATTTTAAATAATAAATTGTTTAGTTAGCTAAACTTCTTCATTACAAGGTGACTAGTTTTCCAAAAATGTGTTTAGAATATAAACAAAATGCATGTTTTGCACTTATTACAAATGGAAGAATGAATGAACTGGTTTGTGAAGCTTTATATAATTTATAATAATAAAAGAATTGGACGTATTTCAGTAAGTTCTATTGGGGAAAATTTGGCTTTTCAATAGAGTTCAAAAATGATATAATCAATAATGTACTTCAATGATACTGTCTCAACCAAAGCTAGTGAGTTAATATTAGCCACGATTTCAGTAAACTGACAGGTGAGAGAATATGTCTTAGAAAGCGAGGGAACCTCCACAAGAGTAAAGTCCAAGTAATACGAATCTAAGTATAGACTTCATAGCTTAACCAAGTAACATTTAAAATATCTGTTGAGTATCTTTGTGAGATTTCTACGTAAGAAAATATTTTAAAAGAGGATAAGCGTGGTGCTTTTTATACGTCGAATTTACATTCATAAAGCATTCGTTCAAGAACTAACGCAATGGAAAGAAAAACAAGCTCACCTATTAGTAGAGTTTACGGACAATACAGAAAACTTACAAATCTTTCAAGACAGTCCTTTACAACTGACTGCTCCAATGGTTTCTAATCAAAAGATTAAATTGAAAAAAAGAATGCCTGCGTCATTAAAAATGATTCGTAATCACGATTTCCGACACTCACATGCAACGTTTCTAGTTTCAAAAGTGCTCAGAAACGGTGAGGAAAAAGATTATATATTTTTTACACTTATGAAACGACTTGGACATAGTAGCATTAATACAACTATCAACATCTATTCTCACTTATTCCCAACTCAACAAAAAGAAGTTGCCAATGCTTTTGACAACTTCTAGGGCAAAAAATGGCAAAAAAATTTATAAAACAAGGCTCAAAGCCTTGATACGAAAGGAATCTTAAAAATCTTATGATGAACATGCAAAACATGATGCGCCAAGCACAAAAACTTCAAAAACAAATGGAACAAAGTCAAGCAGAACTCGCTGCTATGCAATTTGTTGGAAAATCTGCCCAAGATCTTGTCCAAGTAACTTTAACTGGAGACAAAAAGGTGGTCAGCATTAACTTTAACCCAGCAGTTGTAGATCCAGAAGACCTCGAAACTCTTTCTGATATGACTGTTCAAGCCATAAACTCTGCTCTAGAACAGATCGACGAAACTACTAAGAAAAAGCTAGGAGCTTTCGCTGGAAAATTACCTTTCTAATTCATAAAAAAGAGAAACCTCGGTTTCTCTTTTTTAGAAATCAAAAAATTCCATTGCTTTTTTTAACAGCAATTCCGTATACTCAGGATCATCTTGCGCGGTCGTTACTTGTAACTGAACCATTTCTAGATCATCTGTAATCATTCCATCTGCTCCGAGCCGAACTGCTTTATCAAAAGCCTCAGAACCATTAACAGTCCAAACATAAAGCTTTTGTTCCGTATACCAAAGTTTAGTGACAAAGTATTCATCCAATGTTGAATACTCCATGGTATATCCTGTTGCCTTGGTTTTTGGGAAAATACTATTATAAGGCAAGATGAAATAAGCTGGAATAGTCGAATCATATTTCAAAACTTGGTCAATCACATGATAGTCTAGTGATTGCATCTGATGACCATACTGCTTGATAATCGGTCCATACTTCTCTAGAAAACGTTCCATCATTTGTGGACTGTCTTTTTTACTGGTTTTGATTTCAATCAACAATCTTTGATGAAGTTCATTCGCGCGATTGAGATAGTCATCAAAACTAGATATTTTGGTTCGATAGCCATTTTCAGAAATATCTAACCCTGTCAACTCCTCCAAAGTCAAGTCTTGAGGTCTGGCATTGATACCTGCTAAGTTCTTAAGATTGGCGTCATGCATCATCACAAACTGACCATCTTTGGTCTCCTGTACATCCATTTCAATCAAATCTGGTTTCAGTTGCGCTGTTTTTTCCAAAGACTGTACAGTGTTTTGTACACCATTTTTATTTGAAACGCCCCTATGTGAAATGACTAAAGGGGTATTTGTCACAGGAGCTTCCAGATAGATATAACCTTCCAGCGCAAAAAAGATACTAGCGCAACCCATAACTCCCCATCTCATCAAATGGTCTTTTTTTCTTCTTGGCATAATCTCCAGTTCCTCACCTGTCAAAAAGGAGACAAACTTAACAAGGAAATAGGTCAAGGCCATATAGTGGATGTTTTTTATCAAGACAAAGTTGATAACTCCAAGAATCAGTGATTCTTTCTGTGTTAAATTGTCAATTACAATCTGTCCTATTAGCAAGGGAGTCAAGAGAAGGAAGAAAAAGAGATAGGTTTTAATAATAATGAGTAGCAAGTTCCAAGCATAAAAGAGAACTTGTTTTTTTGTCTTTTGTAGGCTATATTTTACTCCTTCTCTCACAGTTCTCTTTTCAAAGAGAATCTTCGGAAGGGCAAACATGAGTCGGACAGACACATAGAGCAAAATCCAAGCAGAGGCAAAAATCATCAAGCCCACTAGCCAGTACTTGTATTCCAGATAAGTCACAATAAAGTCTGGAATAACGATTTTATTTAAGTAATAAATTTTTAAAATTTTCCTGATGAAAGGAAAGAGCATGGCTACGTAGAAGAATACAAAGGCCATCTTACAGAAGCTCAAGCGTTTCATGAACAGAAAACTTTGCTGGAAAACTTTGCGACTGTACTCAATCAAGGTTCTCTTTTCGTGGTAGAGAAGGTGACGCGCCCCAATAAAGAGGAGGCAAATCTGGAAATAGGCCACCAAAAGATTGATTACAATCAAGACGAGAAAGGCCAGACTGATTAAAGGAGAACTCGTGATAATGGCAAAAATATTATTGTAAGAAATAAACAAATATCCCGTCTGGCTGAGTAAAAGACCAGCAAGAAAAGAATTGAGAGGTAACCACAGATATTCCACCATCATGAAAATTAAGAAAAAGAGGAAGAGAACTTTATCTAGGTTGAGGTAAATTTTCCTAAAACCTAGTTTTTTAGGTTTTTCAGGTTTCATAGGCACTCCTAGTCTAGAAATTGAGATAAATCTAGCCCGCCAAAGGGATTCATGGATAGATTACTCTGTTCTTCTAATAATAGTTTTCCTTCATCCGACTCCAGAAAGGCTTCATAAACACGCGCTGTCATACGGGCATCTTCTAAACTATTATGCGATTGACCTTTAAAGCCTAAAAAATTCGCCACAGTTTGCAGTTTGAGGTTAGCTATGCCGTGTAGGTCGGAACTACGACGTTCAAAAGCCTCATCATATAGGTCGACCTTATACTGGTCACGATAGTCCAAGCCATGCTCCATGAGAATAGGCAAATCACTCTTGGCTGCATTGTAGCCAACAATGGGTAAGTTGCCTACAAATCCCTGAAAGTCTTTTAAAACTTGCTCTACTTTTGGCGCATCTTTCAAGGTTTCAGCTGTAATTCCTGTCAAACCATTGATAAAACTCTTTAAAGGCACGCTGGTATGGACATAAGAATCAAAGGCATCTATTTCATGACCATCTTGAAAATGAACTGCTGATACCTGAATTAAATGGGTAACCCCTTCGTGTTGATTGAATTCTAAGTCAAAGGCGATATAGTCTCTTAATTTTTCCATCTTTTACCTCAATTCCGACTCAATTTAAACTATAAATAAGAAAAGAAGCTATTAGGTTAGTGAATAACCCAAACAGCTTCTTTATTTTCCTCCAAACAGGCGAGCAAAAAAGCCTCTTTTGGTTGCTTGGACTTCTTCTTTTGCTTGGTCCAACTCTAGTTTCAAGCTTTCTTGATCCTTCATAGCTTGAAGAGTTAACTGTTGCTGTTGATCCAATTGTTTGTCCTTTTCAGCAATCTGGCGGTCTTTGATGCGCATCTGCTCATCTTTTTCTGCCAGCTGCTGGTCCTTGGCCTTGAGTTGCTCGTACAATCGAAGAATTTCAGCATTTTTCTCATCGACCAAGATTTCCATCAGTTCACGTTGTTTGACATCATCACTGACTGGTTCATCTTCAAAAATCGTTTTTTTATAGATTTCTTCTAGCTTGATTAAGCCACTTCGAGTAACTACTGTTACACCTTTGTCATTTTTTTTCGTGTCCTCTTCGGGAAGCTCTTTGACACGATTGTTGATTGCCTGACGAGATAGGCCTAAGACCTCTGCAATCTCACTGACGGTCATTTCAATACTCATAATATCCTCTGAAACGTTTTCTAGCTTTTCTTTATTTAAATCTTATCATAAGCTAGATAAACTGTCAAATTTCCGCTTAATTCAAGGCCTTTAAAAAGGCTAGTAAGACTTGGGCAGAACGACGTCCTGCTTCTATAATAAACTCATCAAATGAAATAGAGGCCTCGTGATTGGCATTGTCACTCATAGCGCGAATGACTAGGAAAGGTAGGTCAAGAGCCTGAGCCGCCTGAGCAATAGCTGCCCCTTCCATTTCAACTGCTAAAACAGCTGGAAAGTGGGACTTGATACTAGCAATCTTGTCTTCTCCAGCTATAAAACTGTCCCCTGTAGCAATCAAGCCTAGGTGCCAGGTCTGGTCTAACTGAGATAAATTTGTTTGAATCCTAGTGATAAAGTTCTTATCGGATTCAAAGTAAAGGGGTTGACCAGCCATCTGACCATAAGCATAGCCAAAAGCAGTCACGTCCACATCATGATAAGCCAGTTTATCCGCAATCACTACATCGCCAACGGCAATCCCTTCTGCAAGAGCACCTGCTGATCCTGTATTGATAATGGCTTCTACCTGAAAATGGTCAGCTAGAACAGCCACACTCATAGCCGACATAACCTTCCCAATCCCACTCTGAACTAGGACAACTTCTGTCTTGCCAATAGTGCCAGTGTAGTAGGTATTTCCCATGACTTGGACTTCTTGATGTTTGTCCAAATTCTGAGTCAAATGTATCAGCTCTTCTGGCATGGCAGCAATGATTCCAATTTTCATTTCATGTCCTTTCAATTACAAGAGTTTCATCGCCAACACTAACAAAATCAAGAGTAGGATGACTGCAAATAAGATGCGATTGAGTTTCGAATTAAAAACATTTCTCTTAGTGTTTTCAATACGACGGCTCTTATGAATCGTTGGTTCTACTTCGATTGTAAGTGTATCTTGACTAAAACCATGATCTCTAGAACGTGAATTACCAAAATGTTGTGAAGTAGTTGGCAGGATCTTGGTTTCCTCATCATCTTGAAGAGGTGGCCCTGATATTTTCTCACCGCGGTTGGCACGTTCAATCATTTCGTCTGTTAATAAAGGTTTTCCCATGGGTTGCTCCTCTATTTCTTTTGTAGTTCCCAGTACTGGATTGCCATGATGGTCTTGGCATCACAGATATGACCTGACTGGATCAGGTTCTTGGCTTCCTCTAGACTTACTTCTAGGACCTCCAAGGTTTCATCATCATCTTGTGGACGAGGATTTTCTACCTTAGTCAAATCTCTTGCAAGGTAGAGTTTTAGTTTTTCGTTGCAAAAACCAATCGCAGAATAGAAATCATACAACAGTTCTAACTTAGCTGTGTAGGCAACCTCTTCTTCCAATTCACGAAGTGCCGCTGCCATTGGATCTGCATTTTCACCAATTTCCAGTTTACCTGCAGGAATCTCATAAGAGACCGCCTCAATAGCCTTTCGGTATTGCTTAACGAGGACAATTTTGTCCTCGGCCGTCACGGCTAGTACACAAACAGCTCCATTGTGAAAAATCAAGTCACGTTGGGCAGTTCCCTTTCCTTCTGGTAGTTCCACCTGGTCTTGTACCAGTTTGAAAATAGGACCTTGATAGATTTCTTTTCGACTAAGCGTTTTTTCTTCAAATTCCATGACAAACTCCTACTGGTTCTTGGAATGATGAGGCAAGCGAGTTGCGTACTCATCTTTGTTAACTTGTCGTCCACGACCGATAGCAATAGCATCAGCAGGAACATTTTTGGTAATAGTTGAACCCGCTCCAACAAGAGAATTATCCCCAAGTTCTACAGGAGCAATAATGGTTGAGTTTGAGCCAACAAAGACATTGTTACCGATAACAGTTTTGTACTTATTTTTCCCATCATAGTTCACTGTAATCGTACCTGCACCGAAGTTAACATGGCTACCCACTTCACAATTTCCGATATAAGTCAAATGACCCGCCTTGGTATTTTCACCGATTGAAGAACCTTTAACCTCAACAAAGTTACCAATGTGTACTTGGGAAGCTAGGCTTGAACCTGGACGAATGTGGGCATAGGGGCCGACTGTCACACCTTCCGCAACACTACTTTCCTCAATCATGGAGTTCGTAATCACAGCTCCAGCTCCAATAGCGCTATCCACGATATAAGTTCCATTTGTTAAAATAGTCGCCGCACCAATCTTCGTTTGACCCTTCAAGGTAACGTTGGCTTCGATTTGGACTTCAGGTGCAATCTCGACATCAATATCAATGTAAGTTGCTTCAGGATTGACAAAGCTAACACCATTAACCATGTGCTTTTGGTTGATACGGCGGCGCATCACTGCCTCCGCAGTGGCAAGAGCCACACGGTCGTTTACTCCAAGACTTTCATCAAAATCCTTGAGAGTATAGGCGCCAACCTTCTCACCTGCGTTACGGAAAATACCAATCACATCAGTAATATAGTATTCACCTTGGGCATTGTTGGTGTTGATGTTTTTAAGGGCTTCAAAAAGACGTTCATTGTCAAATACATAAGTTCCCGTATTGATTTCCTTAATTTGCTTTTCAAAGTCTGTGGCATCTTTCTGCTCCACAATGCGAAGAACTTCAGCGTTATCATTGCGGACGATACGACCATATCCAAAAGGATCAGCTGCTTCAGCCGTTAAAATAGTCGCCACATTTTTGTGGTTGATATGGAAATCCAAGAGGTTTTTCAAGCTTTCACCTGTAATCAGAGGAGTATCTCCAGCGATAACCAAGGTGTGGCCAGTGCGATTTTGGAGAATAGGCTCTGCCATCATGACAGCATGCCCTGTTCCTAGTTGCTCTGATTGGGTAACAAAGTCTGTCTGACCAGCTAATACTTGCTCAACTAGCTCAGCCTTGTGACCAACTACAGTAACTGTTTTTTCAGGTTGAATAGCTCCAACACTGCGAAAAACATGTTCCAACATCGAAATTCCTGCTACTTTATGAAGTACTTTTGGAAGATCTGATTTCATGCGAGTGCCCTTACCCGCTGCTAAAATAATGGCATAATTTGACATACTATTCTCTTTTCTGTAAAAATTCCCTTATATTATACCATAATTTTACTTTTAAAGAACAAACAAACAGGTGCTTTCCTGAAAATCTCCCCTACTTGTCTACATTTCTAAACTGTTTCCTTTGATTTTTTTAAATTTTTACGATAAACTAAATAAATATGAGAAAACAAATTCATCCAGCTATTATTTTGAGTTTATTTGGAATTTTCATAGCGATTTTACTCCTCAACAAACCAAGTTTTGAGGATCATCCTATCAAAACTAAGCCAAATGCTCTTCAAGTTGAAACACAAGCCTTGCATAATCTTGACAAGCCCATTATCGATGTCTCTGGTTGGCAAAGACCTGAGGAAATCAACTACGACACCTTATCTCAAAACATTTCTGGTGTTATCGTTCGCGTGCACAATGGGGCTCAGCATACTGAAGCAAATGATGCTGCCTTTATCAATGGTGTCGATAAAGCCTATAAAAATCATATAGCAGAATTTCAAAAACGGAATGTCCCTGTGGGGGTTTATGCCTATGTAGCTGGAAAAAATAAGGAAGAAATGGAGAAGGCTGCTGAAGTCTTCTACAACGCTGCTTCTCCCTACAATCCTAGCTACTACTGGTTAGATGTTGAAGAAAAAACAATGTCCGATATGAATGAAGGTGTTGAAGCCTTTCGTGCCAAACTGGAATCTTTAGGCGCTAAAAACATCGGCATCTACGTTGGGGTTTACTTCATGCAAGAGCATAGTATCAATACAGATAAATTCTCTGCTGTTTGGATTCCTTCCTATGGAACTGACTCTGGTTATTTTGAAACGAAGCCAAATACTGATCTGGACTACGATCTCCACCAGTACACTTCTAAGGGGAGAATTGCAGGATTTGAACATCATTTGGACATCAATTTGATTTCTGCTGACAAAGACAAGGAAGAAACTTTCAGAAAACTATTTTTAAGACCATAAGACAAGTGAAAATAACAAACTTTTTCACTTGTTTTTTCATTTTCTCCCCGTCTGTGTTATAATTGATAGCATAGAGAAAGAATTTTATGAAATTGAGGATTTTATTATGTTTTCATGGATTGCACGAGTTATTAAAGGAATCGTCATCGCATTAGGATTTATCCTACCGGGAATTTCTGGCGGTGTTTTAGCAGCTATTTTGGGTATTTACGAGCGAATGATTGGCTTTCTGGCTCACCCCTTTAAAGATTTTAAAGAGAATGTCCTATACTTTATTCCAGTAGCTATCGGGATGTTGCTAGGCATTGGTTTGTTTTCTTATCCAATCGAGTATTTGCTAGAAAATTACCAAGTCTATGTTTTATGGAGCTTTGCTGGAGCTATCATCGGTACAGTTCCTAGCCTCCTTAAAGAATCTACTCGAGAATCTGATCGTGATAAGATTGACCTAGTCTGGTTCTGGACTACCTTTATCCTTTCAGGATTGGGTCTTTACGCGCTAAATTTTGTCGTAGGGTCACTCAGTGCTAGTTTTGCAAACTTCATCTTAGCAGGTGTTCTTTTAGCTCTTGGTGTCTTGGTACCTGGTTTAAGTCCGTCAAATCTACTTTTGATTTTGGGACTGTACGCTCCAATGCTGACTGGTTTTAAGACTTTTGATTTATTCGGGACCTTCCTTCCTATCGGGATTGGTGCAGGGGCAACTCTCATTATCTTTTCAAAATTAATGGATCACGCCTTGAACAACTACCACTCCCGTGTTTATCACTTTATTATTGGAATTGTGCTATCAAGCACCCTCTTGATTTTGATTCCTAATGCTGGAAATGCTGAAAGTATCCAATACACTGGACTTTCTATTGTGAGCTATGTTCTCATCGCCTTCTTCTTTGCACTTGGCATTTGGCTTGGTATCTGGATGAGTCAATTGGAGGATAAGTATAAATAATGGCAAAGAAAGTGAAGATTAAGAAAACCTTGGTCGAACAAATCTTGACCAAGGCGGGTATTGACCATACTGGTATTCAGATCAACGCGCTTGAGGGTGAACTTCCTTCGGAATATGATCGAACTCATATCTTTAAAACCTTGGCTCTGCTGGGAGACAAAACTGGGCCAATTATCGGAATCGTTCCCATAACAGAACACCTCGCTGAGAAAAAACTATCAAAGGTTTCTGGTAATAAAAAAGTCAGCATGATTCCTCAAAAAGATCTGGAAAAAACGACAGGCTATATTCATGGGGCTAATAACCCCGTCGGCATTCGCCAAAAACACAATTATCCCATTTTTATTGATCAGACTGCTTTGGATTTAGACAAAATGATTGTCTCTGCTGGAGAAGTTGGGCACAGTATCATCATCCGACCTCAAGACTTAGCCAGTTTTGTAAAAGCGGATTTTGCTGATATCTTGGAGGAAAACAACTGATGAAACTCTATTTTGTTCGTCATGGTCGCACCCTCTGGAATCTTGAAGGACGTTTTCAAGGTGCTAGTGGTGACTCTCCCCTTCTTCCAGAGTCTATTGATATCCTAAAGCAACTTGGCCAGTATCTTAAGGATATTCCTTTTGATCAGATTTATTCAAGTGATTTACCCAGAGCAGTTAAATCTGCTGAAATTATCCAAAGTCAACTCCAGGCCCCTTGTCCTTTAAAGAGCATTCCTGACCTGCGCGAATGGCAACTTGGAAAACTAGAGGGATTAAAAATCGCAACGCTCAATGCCATCTATCCACGACAAATCAAGGCCTTTCGCTCTAATCTGGCTCAGTTTGATACGAAGATGTTTGAAGCTGAATCCCTCTACTCTACGACTCAGCGTACTATTCAATTTATCAAATCTCTGAAAGAAAGTCCGGCTGAAAACATTCTAATCGTCGGTCATGGTGCAAATCTCACTGCTAGCCTACGTACTCTTCTAGGCTATAAAGAGGCTCATCTTCGCAAAGATGGAGGCTTGGCCAATGCCAGTCTTACAATTTTGGAGACCGAGGATTTTGAGACCTTCATTCTAGAAAGATGGAATGACACTTCCTATCAAAGAAAATAATGGAACTTGATCTTAATGGTCAAGTTCTTTTTAGTTTTCAAAGAATATCCGTGAATTTCTTGACTATTTATGATAAAATGGAAGTATCGCAAAAAAGACTCATCGTATCAAATTTTGAGTAAAATTAGGAGGATTTCATGTCTACAGAACATATGGAAGAACTAAATGACCAGCAGATCGTTCGCCGTGAAAAAATGGCTGCGCTCCGTGAGCAAGGAATTGATCCCTTCGGAAAACGTTTTGAACGTACTGCTAACTCTCAAGAACTTAAAGAGAAATTTGCAGAACTTGATAAAGAACAACTACACGAATTAAACGAAACTGCTACTATCGCTGGACGTTTAGTAACTAAACGTGGTAAAGGGAAAGTCGGCTTTGCCCATCTTCAAGACCGCGAAGGTCAAATCCAAATCTACGTTCGTAAAGACGAAGTCGGTGAAGAAAACTACGAAATCTTTAAGAAGGCTGACCTCGGTGACTTCCTTGGTGTCGAAGGTGAAGTGATGCGTACAGATATGGGAGAGCTCTCTATCAAGGCCACACACATCACGCACTTGTCTAAAGCGCTTCGTCCGCTTCCTGAAAAATTCCACGGTTTGACTGACGTTGAAACAATTTACCGTAAACGTTACCTTGACTTGATTTCTAACCGTGAAAGCTTTGAACGTTTTGTCACTCGTTCAAAAATCATCTCTGAAATCCGTCGTTATCTTGATCAAAAAGGTTTCCTTGAAGTAGAAACACCTGTTCTTCATAATGAAGCTGGTGGTGCTGCTGCTCGTCCATTTATCACTCACCACAATGCACAGAACATTGACATGGTGCTTCGTATCGCGACCGAGCTTCACTTGAAACGTCTTATCGTTGGTGGAATGGAACGTGTCTATGAAATTGGCCGTATCTTCCGTAATGAAGGAATGGATGCCACTCATAATCCTGAATTCACTTCTATCGAAGTTTATCAAGCTTATGCTGACTTCCAAGATATCATGGACTTGACTGAAGGTATTATCCAACACGCTGCTAGGGCAGTTAAAGGTGATGGCCCAGTTAACTATCAAGGTACTGAAATCAAGATCAATGAACCATTTAAACGTGTTCACATGGTGGATGCTATCAAGGAAATTACTGGCGTAGATTTCTGGCAAGACATGACCTTCGAAGAAGCAAAAACTATCGCTACTGAGAAGAAAGTTCCAGTTGAGAAACACTATACTGAAGTTGGTCACATCATCAACGCTTTCTTTGAAGAGTACGTTGAAGAAACCTTGATCCAACCCACTTTCGTCTATGGACATCCAGTAGCTGTGTCTCCACTCGCTAAGAAAAATCCTGAAGACGAACGCTTTACAGACCGTTTTGAACTCTTCATCATGACTAAGGAATACGGTAATGCCTTTACTGAGTTGAACGACCCAATCGACCAACTTAGCCGTTTTGAAGCCCAAGCAAAAGCTAAAGAACTTGGTGACGACGAAGCAACAGGTATCGACTACGACTACATTGAGGCTCTTGAATACGGTATGCCACCAACAGGTGGTTTGGGAATCGGTATTGACCGCCTCTGCATGCTCCTCACAGATACAACTACTATCCGTGACGTATTGCTTTTCCCAACAATGAAATAAACCCTTATCCTCTGGTTTTGCCAGAGGATTTTTTGATAAGAAAAGAGACTCAATTTGAGGAAAAAATTTAGAAAATCTTTCCAGAATATAATGAAATGAAATAAAATCTGAACAAATTGATTGGGAAAGTCAAATCAATTTCTAGCAATGTTTTAGAAGTCACAGTATACTATTCCAGATTTAATCCGCTATATTAAATGGCTATCATGCTCTTTCCCAATTGATAAAAAGACTACGTTTTGCTAATCAAAACGCAGTCTCATCCACTATTTTATCTCACTGTCCTTCTTGTACTTCTTTGGTTGCTACATCTTCTCCAAACCATTTTTGACTAATTTCTTGGAACTTACCATCCTTGTAAAGACTAGAAAAACCTTCATTTATCTTATTAACCAGGGTTGTATCTTCCTTACGTGCTCCAACTGCAAAAGCTTCTGTTTCTAGTCCAACTGTAAATACATTATAATCGTTTAAAATGCCTTCTGCTTCTAAATAATAATTTGCATAGACACGATCAATCAATAGGCCGTCAATTCGATCGTTTTTCAAATCAATCAAGGCTTCATTAAAGGTTTGGTATTGATTCGCTTCATTATTAGCGACAATATCCTTTAAAATCGCTGGCTTTCCTTCAAAGTCCGCATAACCAGATGAACCAGCTTGAGCTCCCAAAATCTTTCCAGTCATATCTTTTGCAGTCGTGATACCTGACGATTTCTTAGTAACCAATACCTGCTCATTCTTCATATATGAGTTACTGAATGCTACCTTTTCACGACGTTCGTCTGTAGCGGAATAGCCATTCCAAATCAGATCAATCGTTCCTTTTGTCAATTCAGCTTCTTTCAAATCCCAATCAATCGGTTGCCAATTTACCGTAATACCGTATTTTTCAAAAACAGCTGTAGCTAAATCAATATCAAATCCTGCATAGGAACCATCTTTCTGAGCAAATCCCATTGGAACAAAAGTACTATCAAACCCAATAGTAATAGACTTGTTAGACTCGTACTTAGACCAATTATCTCCACTAGTTTCACTAGAATTTTTCCCACAAGCTGCTAAGAACAAAGCAGTCATTAGACTGACTAATACAAGCATCAATTTTTTCATCATTTTTCCTCCTATTTAGGCTCTACTTTTAATAATACATCTGCAATATTTTCAGCGAATTGTAAATCGTGGGTAACCACAATTTGCGTCATCCCAAGTTCCCTATTTTGCAAAATCAGTTTTTCCACTTCCAAGCGTAATTCTGGATCCAAGGCAGAAGTTGGTTCATCGTAACCAATGATTTCTGGGTCAATCATCATGGCACGCGCCAAAGCCACCCGCTGCTTTTGCCCACCTGATAGTGAGAAGGGATAAGCATCTGCGTGCCCTGCTAGTCCTAACTGTTCCAAGAGTACACGCGCCTTCTTCTCTACCTCTTCCTGCTTCATTCCCATAGTTTTCACAGGCGATAGGGTCAAATTGTCCAGAACTGATAAATGAGGGAAAAGTTGAAAATCTTGGAAGACAAATCCTAGTAGGTTGCGCTTTTCTAGTTCGTCTAAAGCTAGCGATTCGCCGTTATAGTAAATTTCCCCTGAATCGATTGTTTCCAATCCAGCTAACATACGTAATAAGGTTGTTTTTCCGCCTCCTGATGGACCTACGATTGCCAGGATTTGCTTTTCAGGAATTGATAGGCTGAAATTAGTTAAGATTTGTTTGCCACCAAAGGCCTTGTTGATGTTTCGTAATTCTAACATAGCAATCCTCCTATCTGTAATAACTGTACTTCTTCTCAACTTTTTTGGCAAGGATAGTCACAATACCAATCAAAATCAAGTAAATTGCTCCTGCCAAGAACATAGGAATCAGACTAGCATCACGGTTGGCTGCTGTACGACTAGCCAAAATCAAATCTGAAATACCTAAGGCATAGACCAAAGAAGTATCCTTGACCAAACTCATGACTTCATTAAATACACTAGGAAGAACAATTTTGGTCACCTGTGGTAAGATGATATAGCGCACTGTGGCAAAAGGGCTAAACTTCAAGACCTTAGCAGCCTCATATTGACCCTTCGGAATGGTATCAATCCCTCCACGGAAGATTTCAGCAAAGTAAGCTGCATAATTCAAAACAAAGGCAATAATAGCCGCAGGAAGGCGATCCAAACGAATCCCAATATTTGGGAGCACATAATAGATAAAGATCAATTGCAAGAGCAAGGGTGTTCCTCGCATGATCCAGATATAAATATTAATCAGATAATGGAGGAGTTTCCAATGGACTTGCAAGGCAAAGGCAATCAAAACGCCCAAGGGAATAGACAAAATCAAGACCAGTACAAAAACCTGTAAAGTCATGCTTGCACCGCTCAATAAACTCGGTAATATCTCAAACATATAAGACATACTGCACCTCCTAAAAATAATTGTTCCTATTATAGCATAAATAAACAATTTAGCAAGGGTTATTGTAAAAAAATTCTATTTCTTTCAAAAAACGTATCTGCCAAATTGACGGATACGCTCTTTTAGAGAGATAACTTTTAAAGTGTTTCTATGAGTTCTTGCATTTGAACATCATCTGGAACTAGTTTTAAATAGGCTTCGGCTTGCACTTTGGCTTCTTCAAAATATCCCAATTCACGCAAGAGATAAGTATATTGCTCCAGAAACTCTGGATTGTCCTTGAGGTCAGATGATAGTTGTTGATAGAGCTCATAGGCCTTATCTAAATTCTCAGTCTCCTGATAAGAACGGGCAATCATCCACTTGGTCAAGAGATTTTCAGGTTCTTGACTTTGGAGAGCGATAATGTCCTCAAACCGCTCTTGTTCCATATAAATGGTTGCAAGGCGAAGGAAAATCTCTTCTGTATCTTCTGCATCTTCTTTGGCAGTAAGGAGAAATTGCTCTGCAGCACTAGCATCATGCAATTCATATGAAAACTGTGAGGCTGCTAGCAAGAGCCGAGTTTCAAATGGATTTTTCTCCAAACCTTGTTTAGCAATACGAAGGGCCTCCTCCACCTGATGTTCCTTGTGCAAGGCTTGACTATAACCATACTCATATCCTTCAAAATCTGGTGAAATAGTATCAATCTGCTTAAAGTAAAGAACCGATTTTTGATACTCTTCTTGGTCAAAGTAAAGACTAGCCAGTTCAAAGGCAGTTTGGTCATCGTATTCTAATTCTAAAGCTTTTTCTAAGAATTCTGTTGCAGCTTCAAACTTGCCTAACTGGGCATAAGCGTAGCCGATTCGCTGATAGGTTGAGACACCCGTTTGCTCATAGATGGAGCGATTGTCTAATTGAGCATAGCCCTGAATGGCTTCCTGATAATTTCCTAACTCGCTATCCAACTCAGCCAAACCAAAAACTAATAAGGCATCATCTGAGTAATTTAAGGCTTCCAGTAACTTTTCACGTGCTACATCTGTCAATCCTTCCAACTGATAGAGGTCAGCCTTCATGGCCAAGGCCGATACATACCAGTCACTTTCGGGTGTGATTGCCTCAAGGTAAGCAAAAGCTTCCTCAACATTGCCATCCTCGCTAGCAATGCTAGCTAAGTTCAGATTCACTTCTGGGAATTCTGTAACGATATGTTGGTAAATTTCTTTTGCTTGAGGATAAAAGCCAATTCCCTCTAGATAGCTTGCTAGTTCGTAAAGAACTTCACTTGAATCTGTTTCGAGGGCTTTGTGATAATACTGATCCGCCTTGGTTAAATCCTGTTCATCCAGAGCCTGGATCATGCGTTGACTATTGTTCACTCTTGATTTCCTCCCCTTCTTCTTCATACAGACCGCTGACTTTTTTATACCAGTTAAAGATAGCTGAGATAACGACCTTGGCAGAAGCATAGACAGGAATTCCCAGCAAGACTCCCCAAATACCAAACATAGAACCTGAAGTTAGGAGAACAAAGAGGACATTGATCGGATGGATGTTTAGCTGACTACCTAAAATAAGAGGAGAAACGAAGCGACCTTCAATCGTTTGTTCAACAATAAAGACAATAATCACTTTCAAAAGCATCACAGGTCCTGCAATCAAGCCCAAAACCAAAGCAGGCAACATCGCTAGAAAACTACCTAGATAAGGTACTAGATTGAGGATACCAGCCGTAATCCCCAGGGTCACAGCATATCTGAGACCAATAATCTTAAAGAAGATAATAAACATAATTGCCACGATAATAGCAACAGTAACCTGTCCTCTAACGTAGTTTGACAACTGTTTATTGACATCTGACAAAACTTGTCCAACAGGTTCTTTTAACTTGTTTGGGATGAATTTAGTTAGGTAATCTCGCAAGCCTTTCCCATCTCTCAAAAGATAAAAGAGCATGAATGGTACGATAATAACCGCTACAATGACCTGGGAAACACTACTGATAAAGGCGCTGACCCAGTTAACTGCTTGGGAAGAGATTTTGCTGGCCCACAGGGTAGCTTCACTAGAAATATTGGAAAGAACCTGCTCCAACTGTGGTCTAAAATCATCTGGCAAACGTTTGGTTACAAGATCATTGATGACACGGTCAGCATCTTCGAGGTATGTCGGTACATTTTTCGCAAAAGTTAAGACTTGGCGTTGGAGATTTGGAATTGCGACTGCCAGACCCCAAATGATAAAAAGTCCAATGATGACAAATACAATACTGATGGCAAGTACACGATTGATCTTGTGTTTCTCCATCCAGTCAACAATCGGATTGAGGAGGTAATAAAGTAAACCAGATAAAATAACTGGCAACATGACAACTCCTAGAAAATCCAAAACCGGTAAAAAGATAAAACTAATCTTACTTAGAATGAAAAGATTCAAGCCCAGTAACAAGGTCACTAAGAATACAGTAATAGCTTTATTATCTAAAAACCACTTGAAGAACCAAGATAGGCTAAAATGTTTCTCTTTATGTTCCATAAATACATCCTTTCTGTCATTCTCTCATTATACCATTTTTAGACTAAAATAACTCTTTTTTTAAGTGCTTACATGAATGAATCTGATGCTTAATGACTGTCATTTTGTGGTATAATGAACTTATCATTATTAAGAGGTATGGACATGAAAGAAACTGTTTATTTTGGAACTTACACTCGTCGCTTATCTAAAGGGATTTACAAAGCTGATTTTAATACAGAAACAGGCCAGCTTGCAAATCTTGAACTCTTTGCTGCTGAACCAAGTCCGACCTACCTTGCCTTTGACCAACAGCAACACTTATACACCGTAGGGAGCCAGGATGGCTTGGGTGGAATCGCTGCTTACAAGACCGACGGCACTTTGTTAAATCATGTGGTGGAAGAAGGCGCTCCTCATTGTTATGTGACAGTAGATGAAAAACGTGGTCTCGTTTATGGGGCCAACTATCATAAAGGTCAAGTTCTAGTTTATAAACGTCAATCGGATGGTAGACTCATCCAAACAGATCTAGATCAGCATAGCGGACAAGGTCCTCATGAAAACCAATCTTCCCCACATGTACACTTTACGGATCTAACACCTGACCAGTATCTCGTCACATGTGACCTAGGTACGGACGAGGTGACGACCTACGATGTTAGCCCAGAAGGAAAACTAAGTAAACTCTACACTTATCACAGCCAAGCTGGAGCAGGTGCTCGCCACATCGTTTTCCATCATCATTATAAGATTGCCTACCTCATTTGCGAACTTAATAGTACCATTGAAGTCTTGATTTACGATGGGGTTGGTGAATTTGAACGCATGCAAGTTATTTCAACCTTACCAGATGGCTATGAGGGATTCAATGCTACTGCAGCTATTCGTCTTTCAAAAGATGGTAAATACCTTTATGCATCAAACCGAGGCCATGATTCCATTGCAGTCTATACGATCCTCGCTGATGGCAGTCTGGAATTATTAGAGATCGTACCAACACATGGGCAAAATCCACGTGATTTCGACCTAACTCCTGATCAAGAGTTTCTTATTTCTGTTCACCAAGATTCTGATAACGCAACCGTCTTTAAGCGTAATCCTGAAAGTGGTCGTCTTGCAGAACTTTCTAACGATTTCCATGTCCCAGAAGCAGTCTGCATCCACTTTGCGAACTAAGATAATCAAAAAATGAACTTGAGATTCAAGTTCATTTTTTGATTATAGTTTATTTCCGACATTAATACGGTTAATGGCACGTTGAAGAGCAATCTTAGCGCGTCGTTCTTGGTCAATTAAGTGCTTGTCTTGAGCTTCTTCAATTTCACGTTCGGCGCGAAGTTTCGCACGTTCAGCACGGCTGATATCGATATCACGAGCACGCTCTGCTGAGTCGGCTACGATGGTAATGATGTCATTGGCAATCTCGATAATCCCTCCGTTCACTGCAATCCAGTTCACATGAGTATCATCATCGATTCGTTTTACCTTTACTTCATCAACCGCTAAAACCGCAATCATATTTTCATGTCGTGGCAAGATCCCCATCTCACCATCCAGAGTTCGTACTGATACAAAGCTGGCATGGTGATCATAGACGAGGCCATCTGGTGTCACGATCTGGACAGTTAACTGAGCCATAGATCACCTCTTAAAATCCCATTTTCTCTGCCTTAGCAATGACGTCTTCGATTGAACCAACTCCACGGAAGGCATCTTCTGGTAAGTGGTCATGCTTCCCTTCAAGGATTTCCTTAAAACCACGAACTGTTTCTGCTACTGGTACATAAGAACCAGGTTGGCCAGTAAATTGCTCCGCAACGTTGAAGTTTTGTGACAAGAAGAACTGGATACGACGGGCACGGGCAACCAAGGTCTTTTCTTCATCAGAAAGCTCATCCATACCAAGGATAGCAATGATATCTTGCAATTCATGGTAACGTTGAAGGACACGTTTAACCTCAGCAGCAACTGCATAGTGCTCCTCACCAACAATCTCAGGTGCCAAGGCACGAGAGCTTGAAGCTAGAGGGTCAACGGCCGGGTAGATACCCAACTGTACCAACTTACGTTCCAAGTTTGTAGTTGAATCCAAGTGAGCGAAGGCTGTTGCTGGCGCTGGGTCAGTATAGTCATCCGCTGGCACATAGATAGCCTGGATAGAGGTTACAGAACCCTTCTTGGTTGATGTGATACGTTCTTGCAATTGACCCATTTCCGTAGCAAGTGTTGGTTGGTAACCAACGGCTGATGGCATACGACCCAAAAGGGCAGATACTTCTGAGCCAGCCTGAGTGAAACGGAAGATATTGTCGATAAAGAGAAGAACGTCCTGACCTTCTACATCACGGAAGTATTCGGCGATTGTCAAACCAGTAAGGGCAACACGCATACGGGCTCCTGGTGGCTCATTCATCTGACCAAATACCATGGCTGTTTTCTCGATAACGCCTGACTCTTTCATTTCCCAGTAAAGGTCGTTCCCTTCACGAGTACGTTCCCCAACACCGGTAAATACTGAAATACCACCGTGTTCTTGGGCAATGTTGTGAATCAATTCTTGGATCAAGACAGTTTTACCAACTCCGGCACCACCGAAAAGTCCGACTTTCCCACCTTTAAGGTAAGGGGCAAGAAGGTCGATAACCTTGATCCCTGTTTCCAAGATTTCAGATGAGGTAGACAATTCATCAAAAGTTGGAGCTTTTTTATGAATTGGCTGACGCTCAGCGTCTTCAGCGAAAGGAGCATCCAAGTCAATAGTATCCCCCAAAACGTTGAAGACACGTCCCAAAGTTTCTTTACCTACTGGCACAGAGATTGGACGGCCTGTGTCCAAAACTTCCATTCCACGAGTCAAACCATCTGTTGATTCCATGGCGATCGTACGGACCATACCATCACCCAACTCCAAGGCTACTTCAAGGACGATTTTTGTTTTTCTTTCGTCATTTTTGTAGACGACAAGTGCATTGTTAATCTCAGGAAGTGTTTCCCCTGCTGCAAACAAGACGTCTACAACGGGTCCGATAACCTGAGCAATTTTACCTGAACTCATCTCCTTCTCCTATTCTATATAAGATACTATCGGTTCCTAGCTCAACTAGGTCCTAAGTTCATTTTGATTCGAGGGAGCAAAGCCTTATTCTAAGGCACTAGCCCCCGCTACGATTTCTGTAATTTCTTGTGTAATCGCCGCCTGTCTGGCACGGTTATACTGGATTGTCAAATCATTGATGACTTTCTTGGCATTATCAGTTGCTGTCTGCATGGCTGTCATACCAGCGGCATTTTCAGCTGTCTTGGCATCGATAATGGCTCCGTAAATCATACTTTCAGCATACTGTGGCAACAACTGCTCTAGAATCTCATCTCGGCTTGTTTCCAACTCAAATGTCAAGCTATACTCCTCATCTGCTTCGTTTGGATCCAAGTCAACAATCGGAAGCATTTGTTCCACACGCATTTGGCTGGTAAGCGTATTGACATGATGGTTGTAGCAGACGTACAATTCATCAAAAAGTTCATTTTGGTACATTTCAATCGTTTTTGAAATAATTTTATGAACTTCATCAAAACTAGGTTGATCTGCCAAGCCGCGTAGTTCATAGATTGGTTGAATGCCACGAGCCTTAAAGAAATCAGCCCCCATACCACCAATACAGATAACTTCAAAGTCATCACCATCTGGATGGTATTCTTCTTTCAACTCCATAACAGCTTTAAGGATGGAAGCATTATAACCTCCAACCAAGCCACGGTCTGAAGTGATAACGATATAGCCTGTTTTCTTAACTGGGCGACTGATGAGCATCGGATTGGTTGAACCACCAGATCCGTTACCATGCAGAATATCCGTCAAAAGCTTACGAACCTTCTGAGCGTAAACTTGGAAGTTGCGTGCTGCTTCTTCAGAGCGACCTAGCTTAGCAGCCGATACCATTTGCATGGCATTAGTGATTTGACTCGTATTTTTTGTTGAGGCGATTTTTGTTTTAATATCATTTAGAGATACTGCCATCTGACACCTCTATTCTTATTGGAAGCTGGATTGATTGAGAAACTCTGTAATCGCAGCATCCAAGACTGCTTCTTCTGGCAAGTCTTTTGTTTCACGAATAGTTTCCAAAATCTCTGGATGTTGTGCATCAAAGAAATCATGAAACTCTTCCTCAAAACGAACAATGTCATCTACAGGAATCGTATCCAAGAAACCATGTGTCAAAGCATAAAGAATGGTTACTTGTTTCTCAACAGGTAATGGTTTATGAACTGGTTGTTTCAGAACTTCAACCGTACGACGACCACGATTCAACTTAGCCTGAGTTGCTGCATCCAAGTCCGAACCAAACTTAGTGAAGGCTTCCAACTCACGGTATGAAGCAAGGTCGATACGAAGAGTACCAGCAACCTTCTTCATGGCTTTAATTTGAGCGGAACCACCTACACGAGATACAGATGAACCTGCATCAATAGCTGGGCGAATACCTGCGTTAAAGAGACCATCTCCAAGGAAGATTTGTCCATCTGTGATTGAAATCACGTTGGTTGCGATATAGGCAGAGATGTCACCTGCTTGCGTCTCAATAAATGGTAGGGCTGTGATTGAACCGCCACCAAGCTCGTCAGAAACTTTAGCTGAGCGCTCAAGCAAACGGCTGTGGAGGTAGAAAACATCCCCTGGGAAGGCTTCACGACCTGGTGGACGACGAAGCAAGAGGGAAAGTTCACGGTAAGCTACCGCTTGTTTTGAAAGATCATCATAAACGATCAAAACATGCTTCCCTTGGTACATAAACTCTTCAGCCATAGCAACTCCAGCATAAGGAGCTAGGAAGAGCAATGGAGATGGCTGTGAAGCAGAGGCTGTCACAACGATTGTGTAGTCCAAGGCACCGTACTGACGAAGTGTCTCTACTTGTGTACGAACGGTTGATTCTTTTTGTCCAATTGCAACATAGATACAGATCATATCTTGACCTTTTTGGTTCAAGATTGTATCAATCGCAATGGTTGTTTTCCCAGTCTGACGGTCACCGATGATCAACTCACGCTGACCACGACCAATCGGTACAAGGGCATCAATAGCTTTCAAACCTGTTTGCAATGGTTCTGATACAGACTTACGCTCCATAACACCAGGAGCTGGTGCTTCTACTGGACGAGTCTTGTCAGTATGGATTTCTCCAAGACCATCAACTGGACGACCAAGTGGATCCACAACACGTCCAATCAAGTTATCACCAACTGGGACTTCCATGATTTTACCTGTACGGCGGATTGTATCCCCTTCACGGATATCCGTAAAGTCACCTAAGATGATAATCCCAACATCTGTAGACTCCAAGTTTTGCGCCATACCATAAGAGCCATTTTCAAAAATCAAGAGCTCTCCACTCATGGCATTTTCAAGGCCGTGGGCACGTGCGATTCCGTCCCCGATATAGGTTACAACACCAGTTTCAGTCACATCAAAATTGGGTTTGAAATTTTCAATTTGTTGCTTAATTAAAGCGCTGATTTCTTGTGCGTTAATTGCCAAAAGAACACCACTTTCTATTTCAAATTTTCTTTAACAACACGAAGTTGCTGTTTAATACTCACATCAATTGTCTTGTGATTGGCAAAAATGACAAAACCACCAATTAGACTTTCATCGATTTGTTCTTTGATACTCCGAACTTTCAGAGACATTTTTTTCTCAATCAAAGGGAGCAACCGCGCCTTCTGGTCATCTGTTAAAGGATGAGCGGAGGCAATCGTCACTTCAAATCGATTGGTTTCTTTTTCAAGTCGACTCAAACAATCTACAATTAGTTCATAAAATAAATTTGCTCTGTGATTGTATAGCAGAACCTGAATAAAGTTTTGCATTAAAGGTGAAACAGAGTCTTGGAAAAAACGAACTGTTTTTTCCTTATCAGACTCAGCTACTGCCACTTGACTTAAAAAAGAAGGCAAGCCTGTTTCTTCAGCGACTTGCTTGATTTGAGCTAAGTCATAAAAGATACGGTCTTCTTCTCCTTTTTCAATCACCAATTGGACAAAAGGCATGCTGTATTTTTCAATTACCTTTACTGTCTTTTTGTCCATTAAGCTTCTCCTAGCTGATCGATGTACTGATCAATGAGTTCTTTATGGGCTTGACCGTCAAGGTTTTGTGAGATAATTTTTCCAGCTAGACTAATCGTCAAATCTGCTACCTCACCCTTAACGCTTTGTAAAGCTTCAGCTTTGTTTTGAGCAATTTCTTGGTTAGCTTTTTCTTTCAAGCGACCAGCTTCTAGTTTCGCTTCCGCCAGAATATCTGCTCTACTCTTCTCTGCTGTCTCCTTGGCATTCTCAATGATTGTTTTAGCTTCGGTACGGCTACCTGCCAACTCATCTTCGCGCTTTTGAGCAAGAGTCTCCGCTTTTTGACGAGCTTGTTCAGCTCCATCAATATCTGCAGCAATTTTTTCTGCCCGTTCTTCGAAGATACTTGTCAAGTTTGACCATGCGTATTTTTTGACTAAGACGATCAAAAGGATAAAAGAGCCAGCTATTAAAATAAAGTTACCAATTAATTCACCTACTGTTACGTGCATCAGTTACTCCTTTCTACTCTTCATCATTAATTTTATTTCCTAGATACATAGAAGACAAGACTGTGAACACATAAGCCTGAACACAGGAAATGAACACAGAAAATGCCGTCCAGACAAGGTTGGTAACAAATGCAATTGGATACCAATAAAAGGCCTGGTGAGAAAGCAAGATAAGCAAGCTTGTCATCACTTCTCCGGCAAAGATATTTCCGAACACCCGCAAAGCAAGTGATAGGAAATTCGTGACTTCTTCAAGGAGATTCATCGGTGTCATGAAACCTGGTGTCACAAAAGCTTTTAGATACTTTTTAACGCCTCGGCGACGAATCCCTTCTATGTGGGTCATCAAAATAATACCAAAAGACAAAGCCAAGTCAAATTGCAAATTCGCAGTTGGCGAAGTCCAAAGGTTAGTACCATCCGTCATTTGAAGTTTTGCCATCAAACCAAGATTGTTTGCGATGACCATAAAAAGAAACAAGCACAAATAAAAGAGTGAGTAATCTTTCATGTACCGTGAACCAACATTGGGTTCTGTAAATCCAACAACAAAGTCATGAATATACTCAAGTACATTTTGCTTCCCTTTGGGTTTCAGAGTCATACTACGACTCGCCCAATAGATAAAGCCAAAAATAACTGCCACAGACAGCAAGGTTAAGGCTGTCAAGGTTAAATCAAAGGTAACAGGACCGATATTGATGGTTGGATTGATACTTTCTTCCATCTAGAATCCTCCCTTTTTCCAATTTATACTTCTCTTTATTTGATGATAAATGAAAAGACAAGAGTTACAAAGAAAGTTCCTTCAATAAAGGCAATCCCCATGATCATCAAGCTACGCAATTGTGGAATGATGTCTGGTTGGCGAGCTGCTGATTTGAACAAACCGTTCATCAAAAATCCTTCTGCAAGGGATACACCCATACAGGCAAGACAAAGACCGAAAAATGTTAAATTCATTATAAATTCTCCTTTTTTATTTAAATTTACTTACTTAGTTTAGTCCTAAAATTTGTTTTTGTCAACTTTTTACTAACATTGAAAGCGTTTCAGATAATTTATTTCTAATTTTACTATTTTTGGTACGATTGTATAGAAATTTTTAACCTGTTTCCATAAGAAATTCCGTATTTTTACTAAGGTTTCTGAAGCAAAATAAAAGACCCAAGCTTAAAAACTTGGATCTATTTTTGTCTATTTAAAATAAAATGAATGATGTTGTTTACAACCTAGATTAAATGGAGCACTACAATAAGGACAAGCTACCTGAGTTTGGTATTCTTGAAAAGTCATTGTCCTCTTACAAGCCCCACACAAAATTGGTTGATCCTCAGAAAGCGTCAAGGGATAGGGCGAAAACATATGCGTCTCCATTGCATTATGACACTGATAGCATGCGTAGTATTTCTTGCATTCATAGCACTGGAGGGAAACGATATCCTTTACACTATGATAGTGAACACACCTGCTTTCATCATCTACAAATAAACCATGAGCTTGAATCATTCACTTTTCCTTATCTAAGCACGAACTGTAACGCTTGTCCCGTCTTCCTTATAGAGGTTAATGAGCCCTTCCTTAAGAGCGCGAACCATGTCACCTGCTTGCACAGGTTGTGGAACCTTGATTGTCAAGAGTTCCATTGGATTTGGAGCGCGATCTATTTTATTGCCTTTAGAATCATGAAGATCTTCGATATAGGTTTCAAAATGACGGAAACCTGGGCCGTAAAACTCAACTTGGTCACCTTCGTTGATTACATTCCGTTGACGAATGGTTGCTGTTTGTGTCGCATCATCATAAGAAACGACTTCAGCGACAAACTTGTACTCAGGAATCTTACGACGAGCACCAAATAACTGCTCATTCTCAGACGGCGTACCATAGTAGAATCCTGTTGCCAATTCACGCTGGGCAACCTTCCACATCTCATCCACCAAGTCTTGCTTGATAGCTTCAAACTTCTCAGGGCTTTCAAGATAAGCATCCACAGCTGCCTTGTAACAGTTGGTTACTGTCGAAACATAGTGAATGGACTTCATACGACCTTCAATCTTGAGACTGTCTACACCATTTTCAATCATATCTGGAATATGGTCAATCATAGACATATCAACGGCAGACATCGAAAATTCTTCTGGAATCTCACCCTTAAGACTCTTACGTTCTTTACCAAAAGGCATATCGTAGAGGTCGTATTTCCAACGGCAAGACTGAGAACAACCACCACGGTTAGCATCACGCATACTCATGTGGTTTGAGAGCGTACAGCGTCCTGAATAGGAAATACACATGGCTCCATGGACAAAGGCCTCAATCTCAACGTCTGTACGTTTACGAATCTCTGCCAATTCTTCCATTGAAACTTCACGAGCCAGAACCACGCGAGTTAGACCAAGTTCTTTCCAGAACTCAAGAGTTTCATAGTTAGTGGCACTGGCTTGGGTAGAGAGGTGGATTTCAAGACCTGGTGCTTCTGTTGCTGCAATCATGATCAAGGCTGGATCTGATACGATTACGGCCGCAATCCCGATATCACGTAACTTACGGAACCACTCTCCAGCACCAGCTTCGTTTCCTTCATGCATAACCATGTTGGCAGCCACATAGACCTTAGCACCGTACTTAGCAGCGAACTGCACGCCTTCTTCCATCTGTTCAAAGGTAAAGTTTCCTGCACGGCTACGAAGACCATAGGCCTGTCCACCGATGAAGACTGCGTCCGCACCATATTGAACAGCTACTTTTAGCTTCTCTAAAGTCCCTGCAGGTGATAAAACCTCAGGACGTTTTAATGTTTTTGTCATTTTTTCTCCTATTTGCAATATAAAAGTTTGACGTTTTTCCTTCCCATTTTATAGTAAATAATGGATAAAATCAAGTCTAGACAGATTGTTTTGACAATTCTAATATTCTTAGAAACGAAAAACTAGTCTGCTGAGACTAGTTATTTTCAAGATAAAATTCAAAACGTTCACCCACATACTGACTCTTAACATATTCAAAAGCCGTCCCATCATCGAGATAGGAAACCTGAGTCAATGCCAGAATCGCATGCCCTTTTTCGACTTCTAAGTAATGGGCAATCTTTTCCTTAGCCAATCTCGCATAAATGGTCTGTTGGGATTTGCCAATCCGGTAGCCATGTTGCTGCAAGGTTTGGAAGAAATGACTAGTGATTTCTTCTTTTTTGAAATCCTTAATAAATTTCTCAGGAATGGATGCGACTTCATAGACTAGCGGAACTTGGTCAGCATAACGCACCCGTTCCATACGGATGATATTTTCAGTTGGTGAAATACCTAGCTTTGCCACTTCCTGCTCGTTGGGAATGGTTCTTCTGTAAGAAATAAGTTGGCTGGAAGGTACTTTGCCCTGAGATTTGACAATCTCCGTAAAACTGGTTGTCCCTCTCATTTTTTCTTGGACACGAGTGCTGGAAACAAAGGTTCCGCTTCCAACACGACGCTCCAAAACCCCCTCCTCAACCAAGAGAGAGATAGCTTGGCGTAATGTCATCCGGCTAACTTGAAACTGTTCCGCTAAATCTCGCTCACTTGGAAGTCTCTCTCCAATTTTCCAATGATGCTCATCTATATCCTTCTTGATTTGATCGTGGATTTTCATATAAGCTGGTAACATGATTCTCACTTCTTTTCTATATTTTCTCTATTGTACCGTATTTGCTAAGAAAAAGTCAAACTTTGCCTTGTTTAGTTGGTAATTCGCCCCTATTTGTGATAGAATATTGAAAAAGATATTTCTTTTGAGAAAGGAAAAAGATGAGCAACATTTCAACTGATTTGCAAGATGTCGAAAAAATCATCGTACTGGACTATGGTAGCCAATACAACCAGCTGATTTCACGCCGTATTCGTGAAATTGGTGTTTTTTCAGAGCTAAAAAGTCACAAAATCTCAGCCGCAGAGGTTCGTGCGATTAACCCTGTAGGGATTATCCTCTCTGGTGGTCCAAACTCTGTATACGAAGATGGTTCATTTGATATTGACCCAGAAATTTTTGAACTTGGTATTCCAATTTTGGGAATCTGCTATGGTATGCAACTTCTTACTCACAAACTTGGAGGAAAAGTTGTCCCTGCAGCTGATGCTGGTAACCGTGAGTATGGCCAATCACCACTTACTCATACCACTTCTGCCCTCTTTGAAGGGACTCCTGAAGAACAGATTGTTTTGATGAGCCATGGCGATGCTGTTACAGAGATTCCAGCTGATTTTGTTCGTACTGGAACTTCTGCTGACTGCCCTTATGCAGCCATTGAAAACCCAGACAAACACATCTACGGTATCCAATTCCACCCAGAGGTTCGCCATTCTGTCTATGGAAATGATATCCTTCGCAACTTTGCCCTCAACATCTGTAAGGCTAAAGGCGATTGGTCAATGGACAACTTTATCGATATGCAGATCAAGAAAATCCGTGAAACTGTGGGTGACAAGCGTGTTCTTCTCGGTCTATCAGGTGGTGTTGACTCTTCTGTCGTTGGAGTTCTTCTTCAAAAAGCAATCGGCGATCAATTGATCTGTATCTTTGTTGACCACGGTCTTCTTCGTAAGGGAGAGGCTGACCAAGTTATGGAGATGCTTGGTGGTAAGTTTGGTTTGAATATCGTCAAAGCAGACGCTGCAAAACGCTTCCTTGACAAACTTGCTGGCGTTTCTGACCCTGAACAAAAACGTAAAATCATCGGTAACGAGTTTGTTTATGTCTTTGATGACGAAGCAAGTAAGCTAAAAGATGTGAAATTCCTTGCTCAAGGAACGCTTTACACTGACGTGATTGAGTCTGGTACAGATACAGCCCAAACCATCAAGTCACACCACAACGTTGGTGGTCTTCCAGAAGACATGCAGTTTGAATTGATTGAACCATTGAACACTCTTTATAAAGACGAAGTCCGTGCCCTCGGTACAGAGCTTGGTATGCCAGACCACATCGTATGGCGCCAACCATTCCCAGGACCAGGACTTGCTATACGTGTCATGGGCGAAATCACTGAAGAAAAACTTGAAACTGTTCGTGAGTCTGATGCTATTCTACGTGAAGAAATCGCTAAAGCTGGTCTTGACCGCGATATCTGGCAATACTTCACTGTCAACACAGGTGTTCGTTCAGTTGGTGTTATGGGTGATGGTCGTACTTATGACTACACCATTGCCATTCGTGCCATCACTTCTATCGATGGTATGACAGCTGACTTTGCTAAAATTCCTTGGGAAGTCCTTCAAAAGATTTCTGTACGTATCGTAAACGAAGTAGACCACGTTAACCGTATCGTCTACGACATTACAAGTAAACCACCTGCAACCGTTGAGTGGGAATAGGGTTAATGATTTTAAAAAGTCCTAGAAATCAATATTTCTAAGGCTTTTTATTTTGCATTAACAACAAATACTAAAATTCTTCCTCTAAACTATACTCAGCTTTTATACGTTGGAGAATATGTGGTAAACTGAGTTATAGTAATGAATCTCTTCCTAGTAATGTGTTGCAACTCTACTATAACTGATTTATTCCTTTTTGTATTTATACAACTTATTTTACGCTACCTTTATTTTTGTGATATAATGTCAAATTATAAAGTGGAGGTAATTTAAAATGATTAATAGAGTAATTGAACAATATGCAAAACAAGATAATCTTGACATTAGAGTAAAACTACATAAGAAGTATTCAAAAAATAAATTGGGCTTTAATAATTGGATTTTTTCTAACTACCAAATTACCGATGAAATTAACGTTCTAGAATTGGGATGCGGCACAGGAGAACTGTGGAAAAGTAATCTTGATTCTATAAACAAGATGAAGCAATTGATAATTACGGATTTTTCTAGTGACATGGTAGAAACTACTAGGGCAGTGATTGGAAATAGAGACAATGTCAACTATGAAATAATGGATATCCAAAATGTTTCTTTTGAGAAAGAAACGTTTGATATTGTTATTGCTAATATGCTTCTACATCATGTAAATGACATTCCTAAAGCTCTCTCTGAAGTGAATAGAGTTTTAAAAAACGGGGGCATTTTTTATTGTGCTACATTTGGTGAAAATGGAGTTGTAGATTATTTGGCAAGCTTATTTAAAGATGAGATTGTTCAAGATTTAGAAAATAAAACTTTTACTTTACAAAATGGAAAAACTTATTTAAATAGGCATTTTGACACTGTGGAAAAATTAATTTATGATGACGAGCTACAGGTAACAAGTATAGACGATCTAGTTCAATATATTCAATCCTTGAAAGGAATTTCAAAAATAGGTTCACTAGAAGAGGGAATTATTCGTAAAAGATTGGAAAGGGAGTTTAATAATGGTGTGTTAATCATTCCTAAAGAATATGGCATGTTTATAGCTCGAAAAGAAAATTAAGGGAACTAAATTGTGAAACATTACAGAGAGCTTTTCGATATTTTAGAAAATTAATCGGATATTCTTTAAGCATGCTATAGCTGATTCTATATCAAAATCTCAACTTTTTAGATTTGAAAGGGAGAAAATGAAATTTCTATTTCAACATTTTTTGAATTATTAGGAATCAAAAGTTTAATCAGATCGACCTCATTAGTCAGACAAAACTTTAGATCGAATCTTTTTAATATACTGATTGTAATTAAATTTACTCTTTCTGATATTATTATCACTCACCACTACTTTTCCAGCCATTCTGGTTACTTCTTCTCTCATAGCATTTGCTTTTAAATTGGAGTATCTTCCGAGACTGCCTTTTTAAATCCCTGAAACCATGCTATAATATAGTAAGTATAAGTCCAATAACCTGACCATAGAAGTCAGCGATAAAGATTTCTTACATCATCCGTAAGTGTTATTCTACTCTGATTCATATTATAATGAAAGTAACAAAAGATGGAGGTGTTTCACATGGAAACAATTTTACGAGTAGAATCATTAACAAAGCATTATGGAAAAGAGCCGAATATCACCAAGGCCTTGAACGGCATATCTTTTCAAGTTGTCAAAGGTGAGTTCTTAGGGATTATGGGGAGTAGTGGATCTGGGAAAACAACCCTTCTTAACTGTCTCGCTACTATCATCAAACCAACTGACGGGTCCATTCAAATGCAAGAAAAGGATTTAGGTCAGTTAAAAGGTAGTCAATTAGCTGATTATCGTGGTAAGGAAATCGGCTACCTCTTTCAAAATTTTGAGCTTTTGGACAATCTGACAGCCAAAGAAAATATTTTACTTCCCTTGTCTTTGCACAAGGTCGATGCTAACGAAAGCAAGGTTCGGTTAGAATTGCTTTCCCAATATCTGGATATTTCTGAACTTCTGGATAAGTTCCCATCTCAATTATCGGGTGGTCAACGTCAAAGGGTAGCTGCTGCGCGTGCTTTGATTTTAGACCCTAAGATTGTATTTGCGGATGAGCCCACAGGGGCTTTGGATTCAAAAAACGCAACCATTTTGATGCAAAAATTATCCGAAATGAATCAAGTGGAAGAAACTACCATTCTCATGGTTACCCACGACTCGGTCGCTGCTAGCTTTTGCAACCGCATCTTGTTTATCCAAGATGGAAAACTCTTCCATGAAATTCGACGCGACTATCCAAGAGAAAGTCAAGAAGATTTTTACCACAGAATACTAAAGGTCATGGCTGCACTAGCTGGAGGTGATGGCAATGTTTTCTAAATTAGTCTCAAGAAATAGCAAGAGGGATCGAAAGAATAACGGCTTGTATTTCAGTTCTATGGTTCTTTCTATTATCTCCTTTTACATCATCCTTTCTTTGTCTCATCAAGATGTGATGGTATTTCTAAAACAAATAGAGAGTCATGCTGTAGATAAACTCTTTAGCATGATTCCTATTCTTTACGTAGCAACGCTCTTTATTCTCTTTTTTCTAGTCTACTTCGCAAGCAGTATGCAGATGGAAAGGAGAAAACATGAATTTGGTGTCTATCTCACACTGGGAATGCGAAGAAGCAAACTGTTCTTGCTACTTCTGCTCGAGGATTTGAGAAACAGTGTCCTTGCCCTTGGAATAGGCCTTCCTATTTCCATCTTGATTTCAGAACTAATCAGCCTAATAACCGCTAAAATTGTAGGACTAGGGATTATTGAACATCAATTTTCTCTATCTACCACAGCTCTACTCTATACAGTCATTGGCTTCCTAGCCGTAAAATTAGCTGTTTTTGTCCTTTTAAGTGCAAAAACAGCTAATAAGGAAATCGGAAACTTGCTATCCTATTCTCCTTCTGGGATGAAGAAACTACTCCCAAAGGGTGTGTACCTTCTTGCTTCTGTCCTCGGGATTTTGCTTCTAGGAACAGCCTATTACATGGGTATGAGTGGACGAGCTTGGAAAAGTGTCATAACCATGGGCATCACTGTTTTCTTGGGGACTCTAGGAACTATCCTCCTCTTCTTTGGTATGCGTTTATTTATAGACTTTTTGGTCAAGCTTGGAAACAATCGAAAACTTCATGCCTATAATTTTAGACAGATTCAGGAATTAGTTATCCAGCGCTCAACTATACTGGCTATCTGCTCCCTCTTAATCTTCTCTGCCTTGTGCCTCTTTGGAGCAGGTGTTGCCATTGCAAGTGGCAATTCAGGCAATCAAACCCACGTATTGGATTATACATTTAGAGATAGCAAGCAGGATACAGATGAAAATCTTGATGTAAATACAGTAAAAAAAGAGCTTGAAGCTGCTGGACTAGCATCACAGTTTTCAAAGATTCTGCAAATCAAAATCGGCAAACCGAAAGAACACGAGTCCGTGTCCTTCGAAGAGATCATCCAGGAGTTGAAAAAGCAAAAAGACAGCAAGAACAAGGAAATTTTGCTCCATAAATTTAAACAGTCTACTACTTCCCACCTCATACCAGTTTCCGAATACAATGAACTTAGAAAGGCTGCCAATCTTCCTCCTCTAGAACTAACTAGTAAGGAAGCCTATTTGTATATGGGGAAAGATTTTCTGCCAGATGAAAGTCTTGTCAACTCTGTTCTGAAGACAAAGCCTCAAATCAAAGTCATGGGAAATGATGTAAAATTGATTGGAGAGGTGGAGTCTTTGCCAATCGTAACGGATCGTGAGATCACCCTCTCTGTTGCCCTCATAGTCCCAGATGAGACTTTTATGAGCTATACAGACGGTCACTACTCGAACTATGTCAGCGGTATCTTGGCTCCTGAGCTAGTTAAGGAAAAAGGCCTGATGAGAGCTATCTCAGATACGAATGAAAAGCTAAATCAAACCTCTCTTGGCTATGAAAGCTATATACAAAATATGGGAAGACAATTATTTTACATTATCTCTGCCAGCTATATCACTATCTATCTGGCTATCATCTTCCTTGTTGTGGCAAATACAATCATTGGCGTTCAATTTTTGATGGGACAAAGACAATCCTACAGACGATACCAAACCTTGATCCATCTCGGAGCCAACTACGAAACTCTTTGTAAATCGTCAGAAAAGCAAATCAACTGGTATTTCGGTCTGCCAATAACCCTTGCACTTATCAGTAGTAGCTTCGGAGTGGGTTCCCTCCTCACAGGAATAGTACCAGCCAGTGCAAGAATGGTCATGGGGCAGAAATTTATCACAGCCATGCTGATAGTACTGCTCTTAGCAGGCTTTGAAGTCATCTATATCAGAATTGTAAAGAAAAATAGCAATAAGTACTTGTTGTCCTTAATGGAACCCAAAAGAGATGAATAAGGTAGAATAAAATAGGAGAAGGAGGAACCGATATGAAGCATATTCTGGTAATTGAAGATGAAGCCTTGATTCGAGATGAAATTGTCATCTTGTTAGAGAAAGCGGGTTATCAAGTTGATAAGTTGACTGACTTCAAAGATACAAGCCAGCAAGTGCTGCAATACGATACGGATCTAATCATACTGGATTTGAATTTGCCAGGAGAAACAGGTTTTCAAATTTGTAAAAATCTCAAGTCAAAACGCTCTGTGCCCATATTGGTTCTCACCTCTCGTGAACAATTAAAAGATGAAATCTACGCCCTAAAATTAGGGGCAGACGAGTACTTAACAAAACCTTTCAAAAAAGAAAGATTCTTGGCTCGTATAGAAAATATCTTGAAACGCTATGAAGGTAGACAAAATTTGCTTGAAAAAGATAATTTCCTGCTGGATCGAAATACCTATACCCTTTATATCAACGGACATTCGATTTTACTCCCCCAAAATCAAGGGAAATTGCTAGAAACCTTATTAGTGGCAACTGATTCTGTCGTCACAAAAGAAGAATTAAGCATGAAACTGTGGAATACAACTGAGTTCATCGATGAAAATGCCCTTCAAGTAAACATTGCAAGGCTGAAAAAGGTGATGAAGCAGGCTGGCATTGCCCTTCAAGTCAAATCCGTCAGAGGTATTGGTTACAAGCTAGAAGAGGTAAGTCCAGATGAAATTTAATCTAAAATATCTAGCCACTTATCTGCCTTGGTTACTTGTTCTCTTAGCATTTGATCTATTTACAGCTGTCCTGCTTTGGCTTTCAGATGTGAGAATGTTTCAAGCCCTCATCCTTCTCTATATTTTAGCCACCGTCCTGCTTTTTTTCATCCTATCATTCCTACTGATAAGAAAAGAAAGAAAAAAATCGTCTGCCTATAAAGCCTTCATAGCCAATCCCAAGGTCGATACTGAGCTTGAATTATTGCATTTATCAAGTGCCTCAGAGAAAGAAAGCATTGAACAAATGGCAGATACACTTTATCAAAAGCAGGTTGAAATGGGAAAGCTCAACTCATTACTAGCCGAGTACGAGGACTATGTTGAAAAATGGGCACATGAGATTAAACTCCCTCTATCGCTTCTTTCCCTCCTTTTGGACAACCAAAGTGACCAGTTACCTGAAGATACAGCATTTAAGTTGGACTATGTGAAGAATCAAATCCAAGGAAATGTATCACAAATCCTATTCTATTACAGGGTGAAAAGTGAGAAAAATGATTTTCTATTTGAAGACCTTGACCTAAAAGAGTGTATCCAAGATCTCTTGGAAAACTTTGATCCCTTACTCAAAGAAAAGAATTTTACGATTCAGCTAGAAAATATACAAGGAATCTGCTACACTGATCAACGCAGTTTTGAATTTATCCTCTCCCAAATCCTCGCCAACGCCCTTAAATACAGCTCTGGCAAACCCAAACTCAGTATTTCTATATCAAAAGACAAGGAGCACACAGCATTGATTATTAGGGATAATGGCTGCGGAGTTAAAGCTTGCGACCTCCCTCATATCTTTGAAAAAGGATTTACAGGAGACTCGGGAGACACAAGGAAAAAATCAACAGGCATGGGCCTCTATCTGGTCAAACAATTAGCAGATTCTTTAAAAATCGAAATCACAGTAAAATCCGAATGGATGCAAGGATTTGAAATCACTCTTTCTATTTAGTAATTTTTCGATTAAGAAAATTGCCTAATCATAGAAAGTACATATTCTATATTGAAAAAGGAAAGCACTTCAGCTTTCCTTCCTTTTTTATTTGCGTTTTTTCTTAGCTTTTTTCATTTTGTTGGCCATGCGTTTCATAGACTGTTTCATGGCAAATTCACCAATTTTACCTTTAAGTCCGCCACCGAACATCTGGCTCATATCTGGCATTCCTGCTCCTCCAAGAGCTGACAAGTCAGGCATGCCACCCTGTCCCATCATGCCTTCAAGGGCAGACATATCCATGCCTCCCATATTTGGCATATTTTTAGGAAGGTTATTGGGATTGATTCCCATCTGCTTCATCATCTTGTTCATATCTCCAGACATGACACCTTGCATGAGCTGTTTGGCCTGGTTAAAGTCTTTGATGAATTTATTCACTTCGATAAAAGTATTTCCAGATCCAGCAGCGATACGACGACGACGGCTTGGATTCAACAGATCAGGATTTTCACGTTCTTCAGGTGTCATGGAAGACACGATGGCACGTTTACGCGCAATCTGGCGCTCATCCACCTTCATATTTTGAAGGGCAGGATTGTTAGCCATACCTGGAATCATCTTGAGCAAATCTTCCATTGGCCCCATATTTTGAACCTGATCCAATTGATCAATGAAATCATTGAAATCAAAGGTGTTTTCACGCATTTTCTCAGCCATTTCAAGGGCTTTTTGCTCATCGTATTCCTGAGAAGCTTTCTCAATAAGAGTAAGCATATCCCCCATACCAAGGATACGGCTAGACATACGGTCTGGGTGGAAGGTTTCAATATCTGTAATCTTTTCACCCGTACCAGTGAACTTGATTGGTTTTCCAGTGATGTGACGAACAGATAGAGCCGCACCACCACGAGTATCTCCATCAATCTTGGTAAGGATAACACCAGTCACTTCTAACTGAGCATTGAATTCACGGGCAACATTAGCTGCTTCCTGACCAATCATGGCATCAACTACAAGCAGAATTTCATTTGGTTGAGCTAAAGCTTTTACGTCACGAAGCTCATTCATGAGGAGTTCGTCAATCTGCAAACGCCCTGCCGTATCAATCAAGACATAGTCGTTGTGATTAGCTTGCGCTTGCTCCAAACCTTGGCGAACAATCTCAACAGCTGGCACTTCTGTTCCAAGTGCAAAGACAGGAACATCAATTTGCTGTCCAAGTGTTTTCAGCTGATCAATGGCTGCTGGACGATAAATATCCGCCGCAATCATCAAAGGACGCGCATTTTCTTCCTTCTTAAGTTTGTTAGCCAGCTTACCAGCAAAAGTTGTTTTACCAGCCCCCTGCAAACCGACCATCATGATGATCGTAGGAATCTTAGGTGACTTGATAATCTCTGCCGTATCAGAACCTAAAACAGCAGTCAATTCCTCATCAACGATTTTAATAATCTGTTGGGCAGGATTGAGGGTATCAATGACCTCATGTCCGACTGCACGTTCACGAACCTTCTTGATAAAGTCCTTTACAACAGGCAAAGCAACGTCGGCTTCCAGCAAGGCCAAACGAATTTCTTTGGTTGCTTCTTGGACATCCGCCTCAGAGATTTTTCCTTTTTTACGTAGATTTTTAAAGACGTTCTGTAAACGTTCTGTTAAACTTTCAAATGCCATTTTTTTCTCCTATTTACTCAATTCAGTGGAAATCGTCCGAAATGTTGCAAACACTCAAGTTCTTCGGGTGTGATTTCTTTCATGATTTCATTTGGATATCCCCAACAGCTAAAACCTATTTTCATAGCTTTGGAGATATCATTGGGCGAGATAATCTGTAGTCGAGTAGGAAATGGTTCCTCTGCGGCTAATAGTTTGCAAGGTAATCCTTGATAAATAACTAGACTGCCCATGATTACTCCCGATTGTCAATACTTGTTAAAATTTCTATCTGCTCCTGCAGAAAATCATCCTTGGGATAACGCTCCAAAATCTGGTCAAAAATCTGACTGCGGACAATGTAGTCTGAGTACATGTGTAATTTCATCTCATAGTCTTCCAAAATCTTTTCTGTCCGCTTGATATTGTCGTAAACAGCTTGACGACTGACACCAAACTCTTCAGCAATCTCAGCAAGACTATAATCATCAGCATAATAAAGCTCAATGTAGTTCATCTGCTTGTCCGTCAAGAGCGCGGCATAAAATTCAAAAAGTGCATTCATGCGATTGGTTTTTTCGATTTCCATAACCTTTATTATACCAAAAAATCTATCATATCGCTATACTAGAAGGCCTTCTTACAAAAATAGAACTAAAAAAAGAACCTTGCAAAGCAAGATTCTTTTAGTGTCTGACTTAAATAATTGTTCTTCTGGGAACTAAATCGAATTAAGCTTCGATTTCTGTAACCATACCTGAACCAACAGTACGTCCACCCTCACGGATAGAGAATGTAGTACCTTGTTCTACGGCGATTGGGTGGATCAACTCAACGTCGATAGTCACGTTATCACCAGGCATTACCATTTCAGTACCTGCTGGAAGTTCGATTGAACCTGTAACGTCAGTTGTACGGAAGTAGAACTGTGGACGGTAGTTGTTGAAGAATGGAGTGTGACGTCCACCTTCTTCTTTAGTAAGGATGTAGACTTCACCTTTGAATTTAGTGTGTGGGTTGATTGAACCTGGTTTAGCGATAACTTGTCCACGTTCGATTTCATCACGTTGGATACCACGAAGAAGTACACCTACGTTGTCCCCTGCAAGACCTTCGTCAAGCTGTTTACGGAACATTTCAACACCAGTAACAACTGCTTTTTGGATTTCTTCTTTGATACCAACGATTTCGATTTCGTCGTTGACTTTAACGATACCACGGTCGATACGTCCTGAAGCAACTGTACCACGACCAGTGATTGAGAATACGTCTTCGACAGGAAGAAGCAATGGCTTGTCAGTATCGCGTTCTGGTTCTGGGATGTACTCATCAACAGTGTCCATCAATTCCATGATGATGTCTTCAAATTTAGAGTCACCTTCAAGAGCTTTAAGAGCTGAACCTTGGATAACTGGAAGATCGTCACCTGGGAAGTCGTATTCTGAAAGAAGGTCACGGATTTCCATTTCAACCAATTCAAGCAATTCTTCGTCGTCAACCAAGTCGATCTTGTTCATGAAGACGATAAGGTGTTTAACACCAACCTGACGTGAAAGAAGGATGTGCTCACGAGTTTGTGGCATTGGTCCGTCAGTTGAAGCTACTACAAGGATAGCTCCGTCCATTTGAGCGGCACCAGTGATCATGTTTTTAACGTAGTCCGCGTGTCCTGGAGCGTCGATGTGAGCGTAGTGACGTTTTTCAGTTTCGTACTCAACGTGTGCAGTGTTGATAGTGATACCGCGTTCGCGTTCTTCTGGAGCAGCATCGATAGACGCATAGTCTTTAGGTTGGTTAACTGCTGAAGGCAAGCGACGTGCCAATACAGTTGTGATAGCTGCAGTCAAAGTAGTTTTACCGTGGTCAACGTGTCCAATGGTACCAATGTTAACGTGTGGTTTACTACGATCGTATTTTTCTTTTGCCATTTGAGTAAAAGCCTCCAATAAAATATATTTTATAGATAGACAGTAGGCAATACAGTCTAACTTTCCTTACTATTTTATCAAATTTCTGCTAAATTGCAAGTGTTTTACACACATTTTGTGAATTATTCTAAATCTCATAATTTCCCATTCTTTTCCTTCTCCAACGGAATCATTTTAAACACTTTTGACCAGTCTAACCTCAAGTCTTTTTATCAAAAAAAATCAGGTCTCCCTGATTTTTAGATTGATTCTGATTTTTCCAGTTCTTTTTCTTTGGCTTCTTTATGATTTTCATATAATTTCGCCAAGAACTTAGTAATTTCTTTTAGGATAGAATAAGTTGGCACTGCTACAATCATTCCGATAACACCGTAAATATTGCTAGATAACAAGAGAAGAACCAGAATGGTAATTGGATGAACCTTCATAACCCCTCCGACGATACGAGGGTAGAGGATATTCCCATCCACCTGTTGAATAATCAGCATATAAATTACTGCAATGAGAACTCTGTGCGGATCAGTAAAGACATTGGCGATAATCATAGGAATCAGACCGATACTTGGACCAACATAGGGAATCAGATTGGCAATGCCAGAAAAAATAGCAAAGACTAAGGCGTACCTCAAGCCAATAACACTGTAACCAACATAGGCCAAACATCCGATTATGACCGCATCAATCGCAATTCCACTGATATAACGTGCTACAGTAGCGTTCAAATTCTTCAAGAGACTGGAGAAGTTTAATTTATCATGCTTTAGGACTGTTCGTTCCAACATCGGGAGGAACTTATGACCATCAAGCAAGAAATAAATCAAAAAGACTGGTGTCATAATGAGAATCAAAACAGTACTAAACAAGGCTGAAAGAACGCTGCCTAAACTATTGCTCACACTGTTAAGAATGTTTTGTAAAATATCAACGTAAGATAAATTCAACTGTTGAATGGTTTTTTGAATATCAATATTTTGAAAGATTGGATTCATTGATAAATCATATATCAAATCTTGCAAGCGGCTATAGATATTTTGGCTAGAAATAATCAAGCTTGTCAACTGATTGATCAAAATCGGTAGCAAGTAGACTACTCCTACTACTATTGTGCCAATCAAGGCACAAAGAGTGATGAGCACACCTATCAAACGATTGATTTTACATTTCTTTTCTAAAAATGTTACGATGGGATTTGTCAGGTAATAGAAAAATCCTCCGAGCAAAAATGGAATCATAATGGTATTGGCAACCATCACAAAAGGTGTGACAATCGCTCCCATCTCTCTCCAAAGATATAAAATAAGAGTTAGTAGTAAAATTTCAGCTGTCCAAAAAAATAACTTGTTTCTACGGAACATAGCTACCTCCTTCTTTCTATTTTATCATATTTCTTAAAAATATTGAGTCGCTTTGTTATAAAAACAAGAATATTTTTTTGCTTTGTGATAGAATAAAACTACTATGAAGAAAATAATTTTATCCTTACTAACTCTTATCATTTTTGGTACAGCCATTCCTACTGTATCTGCGCAAGATTTTGATGTCGCTGCCAAGCATGCCATTGCTGTTGAAGCAAACACTGGGAAAATTCTCTACGAAAAAGATGCTACTCAAGCTGTTGAAATTGCTTCAATCACCAAGATTCTCACTGTCTACCTAGTCTATGAAGCCTTGGAACAAGGAACCATCAGCCTATCTACACCCGTCGATATTTCGGACTACCCTTACAAACTTACAACTAATTCTGAGGCCAGTAACGTCCCTATGGAAGCTCGAAATTATACTGTTGAACAATTATTAGAGGCTACAATGGTATCCAGCGCCAACAGTGCTGCTATTGCGCTAGCAGAAAAAATTGCTGGTTCAGAGAAAGACTTCGTTGACAAGATGAGAGCGAAACTTCTTGAATGGGGAATTCAAGATGCAACTATTGTAAACACAACTGGTTTAAATAATGAGACCCTTGGCGATAATATCTATCCTGGTTCTAAAAAAGATGATGAAAACAAGTTGAGTGCCTACGATGTTGCAATTGTTGCTCGTAATCTCATCCGAGATTATCCTCAAGTTTTGGAAATCACCAAAAAACCAACTTCTACCTTTGCAGGACTTGAAATCCACTCAACTAACTATATGTTGGAGGGAATGCCTGCCTATCGTGGGGGGGTTGATGGACTAAAGACAGGTACTACTGATAAAGCCGGCGCTTCTTTCGTTGGAACAACTACCGAAAAAGGTATGCGAATCATCACAGTTGTCTTAAACGCTGACCAGCAAAACAGTAATCCTTACGCTCGCTTTACTGCTACTTCTTCTCTTTTGGACTATATAACATCTAATTATGCTCTCAAAACGATTGTCCAGAAGGGAGAGGCCTACAAAGATAGCAAAGTTTCTGTACTTGATGGGAAGGAAGATACCGTAACTGCTGTTGCTAAATCTGATATCACTGTCATACAACGATTGGGAAGTCGAGCATCATCAAGCCTGCAGTTTACTCCCAAAACCAAGTCCGAGACAGCACCACTAGAAGCTGAAACTGTTGTTGGTCATCTAACCTATGATGACCAAGATTTGGTCGGTCAAGGCTACCTCACTTCAGAAAAACCATCTTTTGAAATGGTTTCTGAAAAGAAAGTAGAAAAAGCCTTCTTCTTAAAAGTTTGGTGGAATCAATTCATCCGCTTTATCAATGAAAAACTATAAAAAAATCGCGATTCTTCGCGATTTTTTTATTTCATCTCTTTAAAAGCTGCTTCTGCATCAGCATTGCTAATAGCACCAAATTGGATTTTTCCGATTTTACCTTGACTATCAATCAAATATTCCGTTGGAATACTACGAATTTGGTAGGCTTGAAAAGTAGTTGCTTGGGTATCATATAGAACTGGTATATCCTTGTATCCTTGGTCTTGGTACCATTTTGGAAACTCTTCAACTGTTTTTTCACCTTGTAGCCCTGGTGCAATAACACTCAAGATTTCAAAGTCTCGATCTTGCTTGGCAGCTAATTCCATCAACTCAGGCATGCTTTTTTTACATGGTCCACACCAAGAAGCCCAGAATTTCAAATAGACCTTTTTGCCCTTATAGTCTGATAACTTGACTTCTTTGCCATCCATAGACTGCAAGGTGAAGTCTGGCGCATCCTTTCCTACTGCGATTTGTTGTACAGCAGGCTGTTTGGGATTTTCCGTTTGTTTGGTTTCTTTTTCGCCACAGGCAATCAACAATAATAAAGACATGAGGCTAAATCCCGCAAAAATAACTTTTTTCATCTTTTTCTCCTTTTATCCAAGAATTCCTGACAAGGCATTTAGCTGCCCTAGCATTAATAATAATCCCATCAAAATAATCAAAGCTCCCCCGATTTTCTTTAGTAGGATCATATGGGGTTTTAGTTTGCTAAAATAGGGCATTATCCAGCCCGAGGCCAAGGCCAAAACAAGGAAAGGAAGGGCCATTCCCAACGTATACACTAAGGTTAGTAATGCTCCTTGCCAAGCACCATTCCCTCCAGAAGCTGCCAGAGCTAAGACCGAACTCAAAACTGGTCCGATACAAGGGGTCCAACCAAAACTAAAGGTTATCCCAAGCAAAAAGGTTGACAGATAGTGATTAGACTTTGATTGTTTGAAGGTGACTGTCTTTTGAACTTCCAGTTTATTGAAATGCAAGATTTCCATCTGGTGAAGTCCCAAAAGGATAATGACTGCTCCCATTACATAACGAAACCAGTCAGCATAGAGCATGTGCCCTAGGAATCCAGCTCCAAATCCTAAAATAAAGAAAATGAGGGAGATTCCTGCAATAAAGCACAAGGTCCGAATTAAGCCTGACCATGCAACGTCTCTTCCAAAAAAGCGAAAACTTTTCGAATTTCCCTGATCATCTAGCAGAATACCAGCATAGACAGGTAGCAAAGGAAAGATACAGGGTGAAAAGAAGGACAGGATTCCTGCTAAAAAAACGGATACTAGAAATATAATCGACTCCAACGAATTACCTACTTTCACAAAATTCTAATCTTATTTTACTACAAAAGAAAAAATTTGTAAGAAGTCTGCTACGCTTATTTATTTTGACTAAATTTAACACAAAAAAAGGAGCTAAGCTCCTCAGATTGAAGACAAAGTCCTTAGACTACAAATTTCTAAGGGCTTTTCTTTGTGTAAAGTCGTATAATAGAGGTAAGAAAAGTTGTGAGGTGTTCCCTATGTTTCACAAAGAAAATCTCGAATATAACCGCAATCAAGTTGGTTTTTACACGCTAGATGAACTCGTTCCGCAAGCCCATTTTCCTCGTCAGGTTGAGCAAGTGATCGATTTTTCCTTCATCTATGACTTAGTCGCAGATACTTATTCTGAAGATAAAGGTCGTCCTAGTTTAGACCCTGTTATGCTAGTTAAAATCCCTCTCAGCCAATGTTTCTACGGTATCCGTTCCATGCTCTTGGTAGCTTTCCACTTGTGCCAGCAAGTCTGCCACTTCTGATAAATCTCTCGTTTTTAACTCTCTGATGGACTGGGTAAAGGTGTATCTCGCCCCCAAAGCCCTAAAATTAATCACTGTTTTTCTATGTATATCTTAAGTATAGCACAAAAAAGCCAACCTAGAACAGCTAAATCCAGCTTTGTTTACTGATTTCCATAACGAAAAATCTTATCTAAGTTGCTTTTTTCTACTTTTGGCAATTTTCCATCAGATAGCATCCCTTCTTCTTCTAAAAGATGGTCTTGTTTGGAGTACTTTGCACAAGAATTCAACAATAAAAACAGAGAGAGTCTTGGTTTCAATACCCTTACTCTCTTTATCTTTTACTATTCAGGAATTAAAAATTGATTTGAAGTTTTAATGATGCCTACCGTTTCTTTGACATCTAAATCATCCGTGTACAGAAAATGATGTTTTTCTCTATTTTTAGCTAAAAATTCATTTCTTGCTTGGATTGATAAATCGCCTGTTCTCTCAATTTCTTTCCGAGAAGAATCCCTATCTTTCAAGGTTTCTTCTTGAGCCATTAGGACACAATACTTTAACTTAATTTGTTTTTCCTTTAAGAAAGCTACAATTTTCTTTAGTTGATCTTCAAATATGACATACTCTATCACGACGGTAATGCCTCGGTCGATGAAATTATTGGTCAGACTGATGATATTATCCCAGAATAAATCCATGAAAAATCTATCATCCTCCCAAGGAGCTACGAGACCTCCTTTAATCATTAAGTAAATCATATCCCCCTCTATCACTGCACTTTTGTCAAAAGAATAGGCCAACTCTTTGCTGACAGTGCTCTTTCCAACGCCTGGGGGACCTGAAACGATATAAACACAATTTTCCAACCTTATACCTCTACATACTTGAAATATCTCTAACTTACGATAACTTTCAGCCCACTTATGACTTTCTTATGAAGTCTTCAGGATACTGTGCACGCGCACCTCCGATTAATTTGGGACGACTTGCAAGAGCCGTTACATGGGCATGCCCAATCTCTCTCAAAAGAGGGCGAATCGGAACCTGAACATGCTTAACATGCATGCCAATTGCGGTATCTCCGATATCCAATCCAGCATGAGCCTTAATGAACTCCACTTCGACAGGGTCTTTCATAAACTTAAAGGCAGCTAGCTGACCGGAACCGCCTGCATGAAGAGTTGGAAGGACACTGACGATTTCCAGACCAAACTGCTCCGCCACTTGACGTTCAACGACGAGGGCCCGATTGACGTGTTCACAGCCTTGAACAGCTAGATGAATTCCTTTTCCTTCGAGGACATCTAAAATCGTCTTCACAATGATTTCGCCAATTTCTTGGCTTGATTCCTTGCCTATATGGCCGCCTAAAACTTCACTAGAGGATAAACCTAGGACAAAGAAGCTTCCTTCACGCAATCCAGCCTTTTCCAAAACATCTTCAACAATCTGGCTTGTTGCTCTTTGAATGTCTTTTCCCTTCATATTTGATACCTCTTTTGTCACTATCTATCATATCTTTTTTTACTGATTTTATCAAGGCCAACTAATCATTCTGATTTTTAAAAGTAAAACTCCCAGAATTGACTGGGAGCTAACTTGTTTCTATTTTATTGATGTATATTTCAACCGTCGTTCCATTTTCGGGTGCAGAATCAATCTTCATCTGGTAATTTTCTCCAAAATGAAGTTTGAGTCGTTGGTCGACATTTTGAAGGCCAACTCCCCCACGTTTGAGCTGACTTTGACTGCTATCGTCAGGATTTTGGAAACCAACACCGTCATCCTCAATGCGGATGACAAGCCCTGTATCCTTTTTCTGAACAGAGACTTTAATATGGCCCTGACCTTCCTTCTCCTTAATGCCATGGTAAAGAGCATTTTCTACAAGGGGTTGTAACACCAACTTGGGCAAGACCAGGTTACCAAAAGCAGGATCTTCAGCAATCTCATACTCCAGCTTATCACCATAGCGTTGTTTCTGGATAAAGAGGTACTGGCGGACATGATTGATTTCATCAGAAAGAGAAATCAAATCCTTGCCTTGATTGAGCGCCAAGCGGAAATAGGTTGCCAAGGACTTGGTCACCTGAACCACACGCTGACTATCCTGAAATTCAGCCATCCAGATGATGGTGTCCAAAGTGTTGTAGAGGAAATGGGGGTTAATCTGGCTTGATAGTGCTTGAAGTTCATACTGCCGGGTCGTTTCTTCCTGCCTGCGAACATCTGCCATCAGCTGATCAATCTGATCCAACATGGCATTAAACTGGCGAGTCACTTCTCTCAGTTCATAGGCACCAACTTCCTTGGCACGAAGATTTTGAGCCCCAGAAGCAATTTCCAGCATGGTTTCTCTCAGATCCTTCAAAGGGGCAATCCAGCGTTTGAGACTGAACCACACCAAGCAGAGACAGGCAAGAAGAGATAAGGCACTAGCAGCAAGCAAGGTCCACATGAGTTGACTCCGAACCTGGTCTAACTTCTCCAACGAAGACACGCCTATCACCGTCCAATCTGTTCCTGCAATCTTTTCCTGACTAACGTAGGATTGATGGTCCAGAGTATAGCCCTGCCCCGTCTCAATGTAGGGTTTCATGGCCTCCATTTCACTTGCTGAGCTATAGACAGTACGTTTAGGATGGTAGACAAATTCATGGTTTTCATTGATGATAAAGGCAAAGCCCTGCTGGCCCAACTGGAGTTGGTTGAGATAGGCTTCCAGAGTTTCATAGGAAATATCCAAACGAAGTACGCCAAGATTGGCTCCCTTTGTATCGACAAGTTCCTGAGTGACAGAAATGACCCACTGACTGTCTGATTTACGAGCTGGTGTCAAAACTGGCTTAGCTCCCTGATGAATGGCCTTTTGGTACCAATCCTCAGCCATCATATCTGAGGAAGTTTTCATCTGCACACTGTCATCTGTAGAAATGACCTGACCGGATTTGGTGACTAGTACCACCGTTTTCAAGTCCTGGTCTGCCTTTAAGATAGTCAAAAACAGATCTCTGATTCCCTTGGCTTGGACTTGGTTAGGATTCTCAGCATAGGCTTGGACATCCTTCTGCTGAGTCAAACTGGTAGAGGTGGTTTCTAATTTTTTGATATAAGACTGAATAAAGTGGCTAGTCTGGCTAATGGTCGTTTGGCTATTGCCCTCAATAGTGGCCTCAATAGCTGATGAACTAGATTGATAATAGAAAGTCCCGACCACAGCTAGGAGAATGATAAAGACCAGAAAGATGGAAATAACCATTCTGACTAGGAGAGAAGAACGCTTCATCGGCCTTCTCCCTTCTTAAACTGACGAGGTGTCACACCTGCAATCTGTTTAAAACGTTGGGTAAAGTAGTTCATATCTTCAAAACCAACCTTTTCGGCTATCTCATAAATCTTTAAATCCGTGGTCAGAAGCAAGAGCTTGGCTTGTTTGACACGCTCTCTCACCAGATAATCCTGAAAAGGCAGCCCCAACTCTTTCTTAATTAAGGAACTCAAATAAGTCGGACTAAAGCCCAATTCACTGGCTAAAGACTTTAAACTAAATTGACTATCAGCCAGATGAGACTGGATCTTCTGAGCCATGTTTCCCTCAAACTTGTCGGTTAATAAATCTTGTAACTGTTCTTCCTTCTCTTCCTTGTCTAGTTTTTGCTTGATTTTCCCTAACATTTCCTCAATATCCTGACGAGAAAAGGGTTTGAGCAGGTAATCATCTACACCGAGTTTGACAGCAGACAAGGCATAATCAAAATCATCGTAACCCGTCAAAAATACCAGATGCACCTGAGGATAGGTTTCTCGTACCAGACTGGCCAACTGGATGCCATTTAGCTGAGGCATATTGATATCAGTTAAAATGATGTCTGGCACCTGCTTTTGAATCAAGTCCCAAGCCTGTCTTCCATTTTCAGCCTGACCGATGATTTCCATATCGTAGGCTGCTACATTGACCAGCTTGGTCAAGCCTTGTCTTACCAGATACTCATCTTCTACGATTAAGATTGTGTAGGTCATGCTCTGCTCCTTTGTCACTTACTAGTATCAGTATAGCAAAATTCTCCTCTAACTGCTTAGGAAAGACTTCTTAATCAACATAATCTAGTAAATAAGCATAGCCTTTTTCTGCCATTTGGTCTTTGGGAATAAAGCGGATAGAGAGACTATTGATACAGTAGCGCAAGCCACCCTTGTCCTTTGGTCCATCCGTAAAGACATGACCAAGGTGAGAATCTCCAACTCGGCTTCTCACTTCCATGCGCGTCATATTGTAAGACTTATCTTCCTTGTAGGTAGCAACATCTGGACTGATTGGTTGGGTAAAACTAGGCCAGCCACAACCAGACTCAAACTTGTCCTTTGATGAAAAGAGGGGTTCGCCAGTAGCGACATCCACATAGATACCGGATTCAAATTTATCCCAATAGCGGTTTGAAAAGGCCCGTTCTGTTTGATTTTTCTGGGTAACGGCATACTCCTCAGGTGACAAGGTCTTTTTCAATTCCTCATCACTTGGTTTAGGATATTTGCTTGCATCAATGACGGGGTAGGCCGCCTGATTGACATTGATATGACAGTAGCCATTTGGATTTTTCTTGAGGTAGTCTTGGTGATAATCTTCCGCCACCACAAAATTCTTCAAGTTTTCCTTTTCAACTGCCAGAGGTTGATCGTATTTCTTAGCCACCTCATCAAAGACTTGGTTAATCACCTCCAAATCCTTGTCATCTGTGTAATAAACACCGGTACGATACTGGGTCCCCACATCATTTCCTTGTTTATTTTTGCTGGTTGGATTGATAATGCGGAAGTAATGAAGAAGAATTTCTTTGAGGGAAATTTGATTGGCGTCGTAAGTGACATGGACGGTTTCCGCATGACCTGTTTGGTTAATCAATTCGTACTTGGTTGTTTCCCCTCTACCGTTTGCATAGCCAGAAACGGCATCTGTCACTCCAGGCACGCGTGAGAAGTATTCCTCCACTCCCCAGAAACAACCTCCAGCTAGATAAATTTCGTGCAAGTCTGCGTCTTTGCTCACTTCTGTTTTTTTCACTGTTTTTCCTCCTTGGCTAACGGATGCTTTCTCAATTTGTGAGCTATCTGTCTGCCCTGCATTTCGCATCAATAGAAAATAGAAACCGGTTATGGCTAGGAGAATGACCCCTGCCAAGACAAAAAGTTTTACTTTATCATTCATGACTTTTCTCTACCCCATTTCTTTCAATTCTTTTAAAATCATATCCTTATCCATAAAACCTGGTTGCGTTTTGACCAGCTTTCCTTCCTTGTCTATAAAGGCTTGGGTTGGGTAAGAACGGACACCATAACTTTCCAAGAGTTTACCTGATGGATCAATTAAAACTGGAAAATTTTTATAATCCAAGCCCTTGTACCAGTTCTTAAAGTCCGCTTCAGCTTGTTCTCCCTTGTGACCAGGAGACACCACTGTCAAGACCACATAGTCATCACCAGCTTCTTTAGCAATTTCATCCGTATCTGGAAGGCTGGCTAGACAGATGGAACACCAAGAAGCCCAGAATTTAAGATAGACTTTCTTGCCTTTGTAGTCAGATAAACGATAGGTCTTACCATCTACTCCCATCAGTTCAAAATCAGCAACCGCCTGATCTTTAGTCGCAGTTTGTGAACTGACTTGTTCGGTTTTGATTTGCTCCTTCATAGTAGACTCGTCTGACATGTTTTTAGCCGAACAGGCTGCCAAGCAACAAATTGAGCCTACTCCAAGGAGACATGTTTGCCATTTTTTCATTTCTTTTTCCTCTCTATTCAAATAATGTAGTCAAAATGGAAGCATTTCCCAAAAGCACCAAGATTCCCATCACGATAATGAGGAAACCACCTACTTTTTTGAGGGTTCCGAGATAAGGATGGAGTTTTCGGAAATGTTTCAAAACATAGCTGGAGGCGAGAGCTAGAACCAAAAATGGTAGCGCCAAACCCAGCGTGTAAACCAACATGAGACCAGCTCCCTGCCAAGCTCCTGAACCACCTGAAGCCGCCAAGGCTAAAACAGACCCCAGAACTGGCCCCACACATGGCGTCCAAGCAAAACTAAAGGTCAACCCCAGGAAAAATGCCTGACTATAGCCATTACCCTTTTGTCCCTGTCTCTTTAATTGTAGCCTTCTTTCCTTGTAAAGCCCCTGCAAATGTAAGACTTCCATCTGGTGCAAGCCCAAGAGAATGATAACCGCACCCGTCACATACTGAAACCAAGAAGCATACAGCAAATTGCCTAAAAAACCAGCTCCATAGCCCAGTAAGATAAAGATAAAAGAAATCCCAGCTATAAAGGCCAGAGTTCGCAATAAACTAACAACTGAGATTGAAAATTTTCCACTAGAAGCCTGAGCATCATTCTTATCATCCAATAAGACCCCTGCATAGACTGGCAACAAGGGTAAAATACAAGGAGAAAAGAAGGAAAGAATTCCAGCAAGAAAAATACTGATAAAAAAGATTATATTATCCATTGCCTTCCTCCATTCTTTGATTTGATAGGACTATTATAGACCCAAAATTCCAGAAAAAACAGGGACAATGATAGGGAAAAATAGGAATTTAATCAGCTTATTTAGAAAACTTGCACTAAAAAGTCCCATAAGACCTATAATGAAAAGCGACTAATAATCTCAGCAAACTCATCAAACGAAATGCTTTTGGTTTTCGGAACTTTGAAAACTTAAAAAAACGGATTTTCATCGCTCTCAACATCAAAAAAGAAAGGACGAAATTCGTCCTTTCTCGATCTTAGCTGACTTCAACCCACTACAGTTGACAAAGAGCTGATTTTTTCTGTCTAACTTTTTGAGGGCGGTACAAGCTCCCTTCATTTTAATACGTTCCTTCTTCACCTTGACTAGTCAAAATAACAGGTCCATCTTTGGTAATCACGAACTGGTGTTCATATTGGCACGATAGACCACCATCAATGGTCTTATGAGCCCAGCCAGTCTTCATATCTGTATCAATTTCCCAGTCACCAGTATTGATCATGGGTTCAATGGTTAGCACCATTCCTTCACGGAGACGGAGTCCACGACCTGCTATACCGTAGTTAGGAACCATTGGTTCTTCGTGCATAGTTGGACCAACACCATGACCAACCAAATCACGAACGACACCATAACCGCGACTTTCAGCATATTCCTGAATTGCTGCACCGATATCACCGATGCGATTGCCGACAACTGCTTGCTCAATCCCTTTATACATAGCTTCCTTGGTCACGTCCATCAAGTTTTTCACTTCTTCAGACGGTGTACCAACCGCATAAGCCCAACATGAGTCAGCTAAACCACCAGTATAACTTTGGGTGTATTTTTTCATTTGCTCGACATTATTGAAGTTGAGTTTAGATACATTGAGGTCTGATTTGGCAATAGGACCTCCCAAAACCATGTCAACCTTGAGTAAATCGCCATCTTTCAAGATGTAATGGCGTGGAAAAGCATGAGCAACTTCGTCGTTGAGAGAGCAACAAGTGGCATAGGGATAATCCATGACTGCGCCATCCACGCCAATCTGTAGAGGAAGGAAATTCTCCTCTTTACAACGTCGACGAACATACTCTTCAACTTCCCACATATCCACGCCAGGCTTAATTAAATCACGTAAGCCTATATGGATACTAGCTAGGAAATCACCAGCCTTGTCCATGGCTTCGATTTCACGTGCTGATTTTAAAGTTATCATTTTTTCTCCTAGATTCTAATTAATTTTAACCGTAACATTTGCTTTTGAAACAATCTGATGACCATGATAAATATCATAATCAATAATAGCTGAGCGTCTCGTGTGGTGAATAATACGAGCCTGAATCCGCAAAGTATCATCTATCTGAACAGCTTGCAAGAAGTAAATTAGCATCTGCTCGATGATGAGATTGCGTCTACTATTTGCCACCAAATCCTGTGTCATATGAGTTAAAATTTCAGCAAGAACACCATTTGCCAAAACTCCGTTCTTCTCAAGCATAAAGGGTTCAACTGTAATCACAACTTCGTCGTGATGATAAGACAACTTCTGACCGATTTGCTCTGAAAAAGTCGGCAAGGCTGAAACTTGAGAGCGGCTCATCTTATCCATGACATCTCGTCTCGTTACAACTCCGAGCAAAGTTTGATTGCTTCTCACGACTGGGACCATCTCAAAGTCTTCTGCTATCATCCGTTGACTGACGTTAGCTATATTCGTTGCCAATCCTGTCAGGAAGAGACTACGAGTCATCACCTTGTCAATCGTTGTGCTAGGTGATTTATCCCCCGCATCTCGCATGGTAACAACTCCAACAACCACTTGATGTTGGTTAATGACTGGGAAACGACTACTTCTGTTCTTACGTACCAAGTCCAAATAGTCTTTCACTGTGTCCGTTTCTCTTAAGAAACCATACTCATGGCTAGGACGATAGAGCTTTTCAACTGTCAGAATATCGGTTTTGATTTGCACATTTGAGAGAGCTCTATTGATCATGGTCGCTACTGTAAAAGTATCATGCTTACTTCTCAGGACAGGAATACCCTTTTTATTGGCAAGAGCTAGTACATCCTCGTGCACATGAAAACCACCCGTTACAAGGACCGCATTTTCATTTTCCAAAGCCAGAAGTTGAATACGAGTACGGTCTCCGACGATTAACAAACCACCATCATTCAGATAGGACAAAATATTCTGCTCGGTCATGGCCCCAATGGAGAATTTGCTAAACTCTCTCTCCAGCCCTTCCTGACCAGCTAAAACTTCAGAGGAGGTGACTTCTGCAATTTCAGCATAGGTTAGTCTCTCAATAGCCACTTTCTGAGATTTGACACGAATGGTTCCACTACGAGGACGGGTTTCTACAATTCCACGGTTTTCAGCTTCTTTAATGGCACGATAAGCCGTCCCATCACTGACACCTAGGTGATTTGAAATACTACGAACGCTGACACGTTTTCCTATTGGTAACTCTTCCAGATAACTTAAGATTTCTTGGTGTTTACTCACTGAATTCTCCTTTAACGTATCGAAATTCAAGGTAGTCTCTCATTTTTCGTGTATAGCGATCGCTCCCCTTAAACTGTCGGAAGAGACTAAATCCCGATTTTAAGGCAACTTTCTGACTAGCTTGATTCTCCAGATGAGTGATGATGGATAATTGTTTTAAACCAAATTCTTCAAAGGAAAGCTGGCAAAGCTTGGTAACTACTTCTGTCATATAGCCTTGTGACCAAGAATCCTTCCTTAAGAAATAACCAATTTCTGCTTCTTTTTTGATTTCATCAATCTTTTCAAATTTAATGGAGCCAATCATTTCCTGATTTCCTTGGAGACAAATTGCCCAGACACCTAGAGGAGCCTTCATAAAATAGTTAGCAAGTGCGTACTGACTTTCTTCCAAACTTGCTTGACTGGGAAAAATAAACTGCAGATTTTCCGGATTTGAAGCAATATCGTAAAACGCTTGACTGTCACTAAAAAAGAAAGGACGCAAATACAAGCGTTCCGTTTCAAAGAAAGAAAACATTGCTAATTTGGTCCAAATATTCATAATCACCTCAACGGCTTAGTCTTCGACGAGTGTAATATCTGCTCCAAGACTACGTAATTTTTCAATAATATCTGAGTAGCCACGAAGGATAAACTCAATATTTGTAATTTCAGTCTGGCCTTGAGCCATCAGTCCAGCAATCACAAGTGCAGCACCAGCTCGCAAGTCTGTAGCTTTCACCTTGGCACCATGTAGAATTCGCCCACCAGTGTAGAAAATATGGTCATTTGTAGTCGCAATATCTGCATCCATTTTTGCTAACTCAAAGACATGGTTGACACGTTTTTCGTAAATGGTATCAATAATAGTACCACGACCTTGAGCAGTTAGTAAAAGTGGTGTGATTGGTTGTTGCAAATCGGTTGCAAATCCTGGATAGGGAGCTGTTTTGATATTGATGGCCTTCAAATCAGACTGTTCTTCAACGAAGATACTGTCTTCTGAGACCGTCATACGAACGCCCATTTCCTCTAGTTTGGCGATAAAGCCTTCTAAGTGTTCATAGAGAACGTTGTTAATACGAATTCCTTTTCCTACCGCTGCAGCAAGTGAAATATAGGTTCCAGCTTCGATACGATCTGGGATTACTTGGTGACGAGTTCCATGAAGTTTCTCGACACCATCAATAATGATAATATCAGTCCCAGCACCACGAATATGGGCCCCCATGTTGTTCAAAAGGGTAGCAACATCGATAATTTCCGGTTCACGAGCCGCATTTTCAATGACAGTGCGTCCCTTAGCTTTAACAGCCGCAATCATGGTATTAATCGTTGCACCAACACTGACGGTATCCATGTAGATACTTGCGCCGTGAAGTCCCTTACCCTGAGCAGACAAATTCATATTGTCTCCCTCATAGCTCACCTTAGCGCCCATGGCTTCAAAAGCTTTTAAGTGAAGGTCAATCGGACGAGGTCCCAGATCACATCCACCAGGAAGTCCAACTGTAGCTTCACCAAAGCGACCTAACAGACTTCCATAGAAATAATAAGATGCACGAAGGCTATTGATCTTGCCGTAAGGCATTGGAATATTCTGAACACCTCTCGGATCAATCTCCAAAACATCATCGTAGCGTTTTACTTTCGCTCCCATGATTTCCATAATCTCTACAAGACTAGCAACGTCTGAAATATCTGGGACACAATCCAAAGTGACAACATCATCTGCCAGTATAATAGCAGGGATTAATGCTACAACACTATTCTTAGCACCGCTAATGGTGATCTCACCTTGCAATGGATGTCCACCATTGATGACAATTTTTCTCATGTTATACTCTTTCAAAATTTACTAAAAAGGTCTCTACATTCTATTATACCATAGTTCTCCTATTTTTCCCATTTCTGTTTAATAAAAATCACTCTCTTTTTATCTTCTAAAATAGAAAAAAGACCCATCACACAAGCACAAAAGCTTGGTATGATAGGCTTTTAAAAGTTTAGATTAACGTACTGTACGGATACGCATTGTGTTTGTACGAACAGCTTCTCCAAGTGGCACACCTGCAACGATAATCATATCATCACCAGATTCTACCAAACCTTGTTCTACTGCAATCTTTTCGGCAAGTTCGAACATATCATCAGTGTTTGATGGACGTTCAGTTGTTACTGGAATAACACCCCAGTTCAACATCAATCCACGCTGAGTTAATTCATCGAAAGTGATTGCCAAGATATCTGCATCTGGACGGTATTTAGAAATCAAGCGTGCAGTGTGACCAGTCTTAGTAAGGGTAACAATCAACTTAATATTCATTGAGTTAGTTGCATCCTTAACAGCTGATGCCATAACTTCAGTCTTAGAATTACGTGCCAAGTTAACTGATGACAAACGACCGTATTCTTTCAATAGGGTTTGAGCATTCTTGTCAATTGTTGCCATTGTACGAACAGATTCAAGTGGGTATTTACCGTTTGCAGATTCACCTGAAAGCATTGTTGCGTCAGTTCCGTCAATAACAGCGTTAAATACGTCTGATACTTCTGAACGAGTTGCACGTGGTTTTTCAGTCATTGTTTCAAGCATGTTTGTTGCTGTGATAACAACTTTACCAGCTGCGTTCACTTTAGTGATGATCATTTTTTGGTAAACTGGAACCATTTCGAATGGTACTTCGATACCCATGTCACCACGAGCAATCATGATACCATCAGCAGCTTCAATGATTTCATCCAAGTTGTCGATACCTTGTTGGTTTTCGATTTTAGCGAACAATTGAACGTGACCGTTTCCAGTTTCTTCACAGATTGCACGAACTTCATTCACGTCTTTAGCAGTACGTACAAATGAGATCGCGATGAAGTTGATACCTTGTTCCAAACCGAAACGGATATCATCGTTATCGCGTTCAGCAAGAGCTGGGAAAGGAATTTTAGTGTTAGGGATGTTTACACCTTTTTGTTTAGCGATAATTCCGTCGTTTTCAACCTCAACTTCAAATTCACGAGTTGCATCGTCTTTTGCAACAACACGAAGACCAAGTTTACCATCGTCAACCAATACTTGGCGACCAACTTCAACATCATCGTAGATGTCAAGAGCACCAGCAACGTTCAAAGCAATCACTTCACGAGTTGATTTGATTCCTTGTTTAGTTGCAACACGGATTTTTTCACCAGTTTTGTATGAGTACTCTTTAGCTTCACCTTCGAACAATTCAGTACGGATTTCTGGTCCTTTTGTATCAAGAAGGAAACCAACTTTCTTACCTGCAAGTTTTTCAGCAAGTTTAACAGTTGCCATACGCTCACCTTGTTCTTGGTGGTCACCGTGTGAGAAGTTGAAACGGAAAGTGTTCGCTCCTGCTTCAATCAATTTCGCAATATTTTGAGCTGAAGCTTCAACGTCAAGTTTTTCACCCCAGTATCCATCTTCACCGAATTTTTTACCACCACGGATTTCTACCGCAGGACCCAAAGTTGCAACGATTTTTACACGTTTGTTCATGATTTTGTGACTCCTTTATATAATTCGACCTTCTGGTCATGTTACCAAATTAATGAAAGTTGATTAGGACAAGCTCTTGTTCAAGCTAGCGAGTTCAAGATCAGCTTTGTGTGGGTTGTTCACCACAATCTTGCCATCTTCAGTCAAGCTAAACAAAGCTCCTTCTTCTGCTGTACCAAGAATTGGATTTTCAACCATTTTTTCATTACGGATACCAACAGCGACACCACCGATTCCTTGTTTGAGAAGTTTAACAGCATGTGCTCCCAAGCGTGACGCCAAGACGCGGTCACGCGCAGTTGGTGAACCACCACGTTGGATGTGACCAAGTTCAGTTACACGAAGGTCACTAGTGTCTCCAGCTTCTTTTAGTTTTTGACCAAATTCAGCTGCTGACATAACACCTTCCGCCAAAACAATGATGTTGTGTTTCTTACCGTGTTCATAACCAGCTTTGATGCTAGCTACGATTTCTTCCATGTTGAAGCCTTCTTCAGGGATAATGATTTCATCGGCACCAGTAGCAATACCTGCCCAAAGTGCGATATCACCAGCATTACGTCCCATTACTTCTACAACGAAAGTACGACGGTGACTTGATGATGTATCACGAATCTTATCAATCGCATCCATTGCAGTAGTAACTGCAGTATCAAATCCAATTGTGAAATCAGTACCTACGATGTCATTATCAATTGTGCCAGGCAGACCGATAGCTGGGAATCCATGCTCAGTCAAGCGCATAGCTCCGTGATAAGAACCGTCACCACCGATTACAACAACACCTTCGATCCCGTGTTTTTTCAACTGCTCAATCCCTTTAAGTTGACCTTCAAGTTGTGCAAACTCAGGGTAACGAGCAGAGTGAAGGAAAGTACCACCACGTGAAATGATGTCTCCAACTGAAGCAGCATCAAGTGGATAGATTTCACCGGCAACCATCCCTGCGTATCCATCATAGATACCAAAGACTTCCATTCCTTCTGAGATTGCTTGACGAACTACTGCACGGATGGCAGCGTTCATACCAGGGGCGTCTCCACCGCTAGTCAAAACAGCAATACGTTTCATTTGGTTTTGCTCCTTTTTCTTTTAACATTCCTATTGATTATACCACATTTCATTTGAAAATTCTTCTATTTTTCGTATTTTTAGCGATAAATCGTTTTCATAGCAATTCCCTCTAATTTTTCCTGTAAAGCAGGGTCTTTTTTTACAAAATGACAGGAGGAAACAATTGTTTTTTCTTCCTCAACATACCTGATAATGACAGGAATAGGGCCTTTATATTGTTCCAAGATATTTGAAATCTCTTTATCGTTGTCGTGATTTTTAACTTGAATCCAGAATCGTTCAGCGACTGCTTCTTTCAAATCTTGTGCAATCATTTGCAGACGACCATCTCGAGATTGAATCTTCCCATTGATATAGTAAAATTTCCCTTCGGATAGGATGGGGGCGAATTTTCGATACTGATCCGAAAATACAGTCACATCCATCCGAGACTTACTATCATGAACCTGTAGAAAGGCCATACTCTCACCTTTCTTAGTTCGAATGACTTTTATTTTTTGCACTTCAACTAGGAGAATGGCTTGAGCTCCCTCGGTTAGATTAGTGATTGGAGTCGTCGGATATAGGGCTTGTTTAGCAAGAGTTTGGAGTGGATGGGAACTGATACCAACCCCAATCAGTTCCTGCTCTTTGTAAAATTTCTCTGCCTCAGTAAAATCATCAGCTTCAGTCCAACTATAGTTTGTATCCGCAAAGAGACCTCCCAACTCCTCAACAAAGACAAATAAGTTGGGCAGATTCACTAGGATTTTCTGGCGATTCTTGTCAAATTCATCAAAAAGCCCCAGTTCAACCAAAGGCGTTAAAAGCGACAGTTTCTTGTAATTCTTGGGAAGACGTGTGACGAAATCTTCCACACTTGAAAAAGGACGATTTTCGATAATCCAGTAAGAAAAATCTCTTGGCATGCCCTTAATGGCTTTCAGACCAAGATAGATTTTCTTCTGAGCAATCTTATCGTGATAGGGAATACTGTTGATAGCTAAAGGCGCTACTTGAAATCCCATCTGCAGAGCATCGACAATATACTCACTGCTTGAATAATTCAACATGGCTTGAAAGAAAATAGCAGGATAGTGCGTCTTGAAATAAGCAAGCTGGAATGCCAGTGCTGAGTAGGCATAGGCGTGGGATCTGTTAAATCCATAGCCCGCAAACTTTTCCATCACTGCAAAAACTTGGTTGGCCTTTTCTTCTGTATGCCCCAATTTCATAGCTCCTGTGATAAAATCTTCCTTCATTAAATGCATCTCTTTAGCATTTTTCTTACCCATGGCTCGTCTGAGAATGTCGGCTTTACCAAGACTGAAACCTCCAAAGCGCTGAGCCACCTGCATGACTTGCTCTTGATAGAGCATGATACCGTAGGTTGATGAAAGGATGTCTTCAAAGGCAGGATCCAGCACCGTCACCTTTTCTTTGCCGTGCTTTCGAGCCACAAAATTATCAATATAGTCGCTAGCCCCTGGTCTGTTCAGCGAGGTTGTGGCTACTACCTCTTCAAAGACTTGCGGCTGAACTCGTTTCAAGAGTCGAATGGCACCAGGTTGTTCAAATTGGAAAATCCCTTTGGTATTTCCAGCAGCAAAGAGGGCCAGAGTTTCCTTGTCTTCCAAATCAATCTCTTCGATTTTCAGATGAACACCCTCTGACTCAGCCAGTAATTCCTGCATTTTTTGGACAAAAGTTAAGTTACGCAGACCTAGGAAATCCATTTTTAAAAGGCCATTAGCTTCAACACCATGAGCATCATACTGGGTGATGAGCATATCCTCACCGTATTTGAGCGGAATATAGTCCGTCAAGTCTTGGTCACTCATAACGACTCCAGCTGCATGGATAGAGGTCTGACGAGGATACCCTTCAATCTTTCGAGCAATCTCAAAAGCTTTTTGGTATTCCATTTTGCTATTGATGACCTGCCTAAACTGCAAATTCTTTTCATAGGCAGTTGTTAGCGTATCTCGGAAACTGATTTTTTTCGTAATATTTGTTAATTCGTACTCTGGAACACCATAGCGTTTGAAAACATCACGAATTGCCTGTTTTGCTCCAAAGGTCGAATAAGTGACAATCTGTGCCACGTGTTGACTGCCGTACCGATCACGAACATAACGAATGAACTCTGGTCTATAAAGGTCAGGAATGTCAATATCAATATCAGGCATGGTGTAACGCTCACGATTTAAAAAGCGCTCAAAAATCAGATTCTTTTCAACCGGATCAATTCCTGTGATGTCAAGTGAGTAGGCCACCAGACTACCAACCGCAGAACCACGCCCCATTCCCATATAGTAGCCTTGGGAACGTCCAAAACGGAGCAAATCCCAAACTACAAGGAAATAGTCGTCAAAGCCCATATCATGAATCACAGCTAATTCCTCATTCAATCGCTCATGATAAATAGCTGAGGTTAGCCCCTTGTCACTCAAGCCTTGCTCAGCCCTCGCTCGAAGCTCTTCTACCGCTGGTCTTTCAGGATTAAAGCGAGGAAGTTTTAAACTTGGGTCGATTTGATAGCTTACATTCTCTATCAAACCCTGGAGATTGGCAAGCGCCTGAGGGAAGCAATTCATAAAACGTGCTTCCAAGTCTGAGGCAGGTAGAAAGATTCCTTGTTGTGAATGCACATCCACTTCTCTTAGGCTGACATTATCCTTGACTGCTGACAAGATTTGTAAAACCTGTAGGTCTTCTTTTTCAAAAGAATTGACTTGATACAGTGGAAGAATGGGTCTGGTAAAAACTTCTTGAGGAGTATCTGGACTAACACCGATATAATAATCATGCCCCAAATCCAATTGTTCGATTCCAGCAAAATAAGGAACAATAATGGCAACATCTTCGAGGTGGCTGGTGAAGTTAGACCAATTTTTCCGTCCAGTCATTTTTAAAGTGGATAACTTCATCAACTCTTGATAACCTTTAGTGGATAGGGCTAGAAAACGAAGAGAAATATTGTCCTCATCTTTGACCAAGGTCATTTCTAGACCAATTAAAGGTTGAATGCCATACTTACGAGTCACTTCTAGAAAATGATAGGCTCCATAGAGATTATCCACATCCATGATAGCAAGGTGAGAATAGCCATACTCTTTAGCTGTATGTACATATTTTTCAATCGAAACCACACTTTCCATAAGACTGTAAACAGTCTTGGTGTCGAGCTGTGCAATCATTTCTTCTCCCCCTTGCTTTAGATATAGTACTATTATACCATTTTAAAAACTAGAATGAAAAGGTAGAAACCATTCCTTTCACTCTCACCTATAAAATTAAGCTGACCTCACAATCTGAATGATATCGTGCTGAAATCTCCATGTTTTAAGATGGTCTGAGTCATGTTTCAGCTTCTTTTTAAATTGACTTCATCATGGGTCAACAATATCTTTTTTACCTTATTTTTGATATACTAAATTTAGAATATTTCCAAAGGAGAGCGCCATGCGTTTTAATCAATTCAGCTACTTGCCCGTTTCTCATTCGCAAGTTTTACGCGAGTTATCTCAGCTTGGTTTGAAGCTGGTACCAGAACAAGCATCAAAAAAACAACTTGAACAATTTGTCCGCTGGAGTTTTTTCACTTATGCGAACACCGATTATGCTCTATCTACCCTAGTTGCAGATAGAGAAACGGATCTACTGACCTTCTTTCAGTCTGATAAAGAGCTGACAGCTGATATTTTCTATACCGTAGTTTTTCAACTTTTAGGCTTCAATTATCTTATTGATTTTGAGGATGCTGAACAATTCCGTAAAGAAACTGGATTTCCTGTTATTTATGGAGATTTGATTGAAAATCTCTACCATCTGCTCAACACTCGAACTAAAAAAGGAAATACACTCATCGACCAGCTTGTTGGTGATGGGCTTATTGCAGAAGATAATCACTACCACTACTTTAACGGCAAGAGCTTAGCAACCTTCTCTACTCATGATGTCATTCGTGAAGTCGTGTATGTAGAGAGTCGTGTGGATACTGATAAAGACGGTCTCCCTGACTTAGTCAAGGTCAGCATTATTCGCCCTCGATATGATGGACAGATTCCTGCGGTTATGACTGCCAGTCCTTATCACCAAGGCACCAACGACAAAGCCAGCGACAAGGCTCTCTACAAAATGGAAGGTGAGCTTGAGGTCAAGCCACCCCACATCATTGAACTTGAGAAGCCTGATATTGATTTTGTCGAACCTCTTGGTCAAGCCGAACTCGTTTCTGAGTCTGAGGAAAAACTAACTCACATCAATAGTTCTTACACTCTCAACGATTACTTCCTCCCACGAGGATTTGCCAATCTCTATGTATCAGGTGTTGGAACCAAAGATTCTCAAGGGCTCATGACCAATGGGGACTACCAGCAGATTGAAGCATATAAAAATGTGATTGACTGGCTTAATGGCCGTTGCCGTGCTTTCACGGATCACACACGCAAACGTCAAATCAAGGCTGATTGGTCAAACGGAAAAGTCGCAACAACAGGAATTTCTTATCTAGGCACCATGTCCAATGGTCTTGCCACCACCGGTGTTGATGGCTTGGAAGTGATCATCGCTGAAGCAGGAATTTCCTCTTGGTACAACTACTACCGTGAAAATGGTCTGGTGACTAGCCCTGGTGGTTATCCAGGTGAGGATTTTGACTCACTTGCTGAGCTTACCTACTCCCGCAATCTCCTAGCTGGTGACTATATCCGTGTTAATGAAGCTCATCAGGCAGACTTAGAGAAGGTCAAAGAGAAACTCGATCGCAAGACTGGTGACTACAATCAGTTTTGGCATGACCGCAACTATCTACTCAATGCTCACAAGGTTAAAGCTGAGGTAGTCTTTACTCATGGTTCTCAGGATTGGAACGTTAAACCACTTCATGTTTACCAGATGTTTCATGCTCTTCCTGACAATATTCGCAAGCACCTCTTTTTCCATCATGGGGCTCATGTTTATATGAATAACTGGCAGTCAATTGACTTCCGCGAGTCCATGAATGCCCTCTTAAGCAAGAAATTGTTAGGACTTACAACAGATTATCAACTTCCCACTGTCATCTGGCAAGACAATACTGTACCTCAAACATGGCAGTGCCTTGATACCTTTGGCAAGCAAGATGAACTGCATACCTTCTCTCTTGGAACTGAAGAAAAGGTGATTCAAAACCAGTATGATCAAAAAGATTTTGATCGTTATGGTAAGACTTACCAGACTTTCAATACAGAACTTTACCAAGGAAAAGCCAATCAGATCACCATTGACCTTCCAGTAAGTCAAGACATTCATTTAAATGGGCGAGTGGAGCTGAAACTTCGTATCAAATCAAGTACAAACAAGGGGCTCTTATCAGCCCAACTGTTAGAACTTGGACAAAAGAAATATCTACAGCCTTATCCAGCAGTTTTAAGTGCTAGAACCATTGATAATGGCCGTTACCACATGTTAGAAAATCTCTGTGAACTACCATTCAACCCAAGTGCCCAACGTGTCCTCACCAAAGGCTACCTCAATCTTCAAAATCGAACCAATCTTTTGACGGTTGAAGAAATCCAACCCAATAAATGGATGGACTTCAAGCTAGAGCTGCAACCAACTATTTACAAGCTGAAAAAAGGTGACACACTTCGCCTTGTTCTCTATACTACCGACTTTGAAATCACTGTCCGTGATAATACAGACTATCACTTAACAGTCGATCTCACACAATCCTCCATCACCATCCCCTCATAAAAGGAGTCAGCCTCATATGAATAAATCTGAACATAGACACCAACTCATCCGTGCACTTGTAGCTAAAAATAAGATTCATACACAGGCAGAGTTGCAAGCTTTACTAGCTGAAAACGACATCCAAGTCACACAGGCTACTCTCTCACGCGATATCAAGACTATGAACCTTTCAAAGGTTCGCGAAGCAGATCATTCTTACTATGTTTTAAATACTGGTTCCATCTCCAAATGGGAAAAACGCTTAGAAAACTATATGGAAGATGGCTTGGTCATGCTACGTCCTGTCCAGCATCAGGTTGTCCTCAAAACCTTGCCAGGCCTTGCCCAATCGTTTGGAGCTGTCCTCGATGCTCTCAATTTTAAACAAATCATTGCTACCGTATGTGGTGATGATGTCTGCCTTCTTATCTGTGAAAATGCTGAAGAAGCACAGACTTGCTTTGAAATTCTTAAAAAATTTGCGCCACCATTTTTCTTCAATGACTAAAAAATTCCCCGTGATGAATACAATCACGGGGTTCTCTTTTATCAATGTTGGTAGGCTATTTTTCTTCTTTATCAGCCTTCTCATTGCCTTTTTTTTCTCGCGCCAATCGAAGAGCACGTTTGGGATTGAGACGATTAAACAGTTCTTCTAGTTTCTTTTCATTCCATACATCTGCTGCAGAAACAAAATTTCCATCTGCATCTCGGAATGATATCGGTTTATCTCCCATATCAATCTCCTAGTCTACAAATTCAAACTCAAATTTACCGATTCGGACCAGATCTCCATCCTTGGCTCCACGCGCACGAAGGACTTCGTCAACCCCCATACCACGTAACTGACGAGCAAACTTCATGACAGACTCATCACGATCAAAGTTGGTCATGTTAAAGAGTTTCATGAGTTTTTCACCAGAAAGTACCCATGTTGCATCATCGTCACGACTAATTTCAAAGGCTTTTTCTTCCTCATCAAAGCCATAGTAAGCCTCTTCTTCCATATCGGATTCATCATAAATCGGGAATTCTGGTGTCTTGTCTAACAACTCGGCTGTCGCATCCAAAAGAGTTGCCAAACCTTGCTTGGTCAATCCAGAAATAGGGAAGATAGCTGGAAGTTCCTCGAACTCGTCGTAGTTTGCCGCCAATTTTTTCTTGAAAACTTCAAGATTTTCCTGACTTTCAGGCATATCCATCTTATTGGCTACAATAATCTGTGGACGCTCCATGAGGCGAAGGTTATAGGATTCCAATTCTTTATTGATAGCAAGGTAATCCTCATAAGGATCACGTCCTTCGCTAGCAGACATATCGATGACATGGAGGATAACTCGTGTACGTTCGATATGACGAAGAAACTGGGTTCCAAGACCAACACCTTGACTGGCCCCTTCAATCAAACCTGGAAGGTCTGCTACTGCAAAAGATTCACCTGACTGGGTACGAACCATACCTAAATTTGGGACAATCGTCGTAAAGTGGTAGGCGCCGATTTTTGGTTTAGCAGATGTGATAACACTTAAAAGTGTTGATTTCCCTACAGATGGGAAACCGACCAAGCCAACATCCGCCAAGATTTTCAGTTCCAGTTGCAACTCACGTTCTTGACCTGGTTCTCCATTCTCAGAGATTTCAGGTGCAGGATTTTTTGGTGTCGCAAAACGGATGTTTCCTCGGCCACCTCGACCGCCATGAGCCACGATAAATTCTTGACCATGTTCAATCAAGTCTGTAATCACTTTTCCTGTCTCAGCGTCACGTACAGTTGTTCCTTGTGGTACACGAACACGAAGGTCTTCTGCACCACGTCCATGCATTCCTTTGGTCATCCCTTTTTCACCGGATTCGGCCTTAAAATGACGGTTATAGCGGAAATCCATCAAGGTACGCAAGCCTTCGTCTACAACGAAAACAACGTTACCACCACGTCCGCCATCTCCACCCCAAGGACCGCCATTAGGGACATACTTTTCACGGCGAAAGGCGACCATGCCATCGCCACCATTACCAGCCTTGACTTTGATCTTAGCTGTATCTAAAAACATACTCATATTTTCTTCTCACTTTAAAAAGGACTGGAAAATCCAGTCATTAGTTATTGTTTCTATCTTAGCAACTTGCTTAGAATCTGCTAAAAGCTCCAAGCGCTGTCGCAAAGATACCAGCAAGGGTTACAAACAACATAATTAGCACGACAAAAAGCGTTACTTTTTCAAACATTGTTTTTTTACGTTTTCCATTATCTCCAAAAGCCATCTGGACTCCTTTTTATTTCTCTTTGTTCTATTCTGATTCTCTTTTAATATTCGCTAGAAACAGGTGCAATTACCCATAAAATCAAGTAAGCAAGTATTCCTGCCCCATAACAAAAGGCAAGAACGCCCCAAATCACACGGACAATTGTAGGATCAATATCGAAATAGTGGGCTACTCCTGCGCAAACACCACCAATTTTTTGATCTCTTCCACTTCTCATAAATTTTTTCGCCATCTTTTATTCTCCTATATTTTTACTAATCTCTCCAGTAATCCCGGATGCTAGACAACTGCTTTTTGGAAGCCTTTAGTATTCGTTTGGACTCTTTAACTGGAGCCGAAACAGCCTGCTGGGGTAGATAAAGAACAGTCTTCAGGAATCGCTGTGTCATAGGCTCATCGCCACGTAGTTCCTGCTCAAATTTATTTGAAATCATCGCATCGAGATAAAACTCATGAACTCGTTTCCCAAAATTCTCAGCCGAAATCTCATACAACTTGTCAGCCAACTTCTGCTCATTCATATCTGGAGTGGCGATCAAGGCCTCCAAGATTGCACCAGCAAGATCGTGCTCTCCATAGTAGAGGGTTCCAAACATTTTGTCACTGATCAGATTATCCAGATAAGGATTGCCATGAGCGATGACAGGCGTTCCACTGGCTAGACTCTCTAGATAAGTCAAACCTTGGGTTTCACTAGTAGAAGCAGAGATAAAGAAATCTGCTGCTTTATAGTACAAGGCTGTTTCACTGGGGGCGATCATACCAGTAAAAATCACCTGATTTTGAATCTGCAACTTCAATGCTTGCTCTTTCAGACTGTCCAGATAAGGACCATCTCCAGCAACAACCAACTTCACCTTATCTTCTTCTTTCAATACCTCAGCGAAGGCATTTAGAACTGCTTGGATATTCTTCTCATAGGAAATACGTGAAAGGCTCAGCAGCATTTTCTCGTCTTCTTTAATCCCAAGATTAGATCGAAGAGCAGTTAAATTCTCTTCTTTAATCTCAGGGCGTTCAAATTTAGCTAACTCGATACCAGTAGGGATAACACGCTTTTCAACCTTGACTTTGTACTTAGATAGAAGGTCCCGCACAATTTCACTAGGACAAATCACTCCATCCACATCGTGAAGAAAGCCCCGCACCAGATATTTTACCATGCTTGGCCGTATCAGCATACCCTTAGCAATGTAATGTACATAGTCTTCATACTGGGTATGGTAGGTATGAATAACTGGAATTTTCAATTCTCTCGCAATCCAAATCCCTAACAAACCAAGTGAAAATTCTGTTTGGGTATGAATGATGTCGAGTTGATACTGCTTGGCAATTTCAAGCGCCTTTGTAAAACCTCGGTAGGCAAATCGTCGATCCTTAAACGCAAAGAAAGGGACACTCGGAATTCGAATAATTTGCCAATCCTCATATCGATTCACATCTTTATCAGTTGTTGTAAAGATAAAAACTGCATGCCCTTGCTTTTCAAGCTCTGTCTTCAAGGTCCGAATACTAGTTGCAACCCCGGAAACCTGAGGGAAATAGGTATCTGTAAATAAACCAATTCGCATAAATTACCTCACTTTTTGCCCAAAGCAGCCTGTTCTCGATAAAATTTTAACCAGATTTCCAACAAATGCTCCTCAGAGTACTCTTTGGAGATCTCGCGAGCTTTTTCTTTCAAGTCTTTCAACTTTTCAGGATGATCTTTGTATTCGAGAATGGCTTCTCTCATCTCTGAAACATCACTTGTAGCACGATAATTTCCTTCGAGAATAACCTTGTATAGATCTAAATCCCTCAACATAATCGGTGCTTCACAACTTGCCGCCTCTAAGATAGTCATCGGGAATAGTTCGTTGTAACTTGGTAGCAAGAACAGATCCGCCAAAGCGTAGAGCTCCCGCATTCGCTCTGGAGGAACAATACCTGGAAAAATAAGATTTTTTGGTGGATTGTCCATAATCTTCTTGTAGCGTTCATAACCATCTGTCATCCCGCCAAATGAAAAACCTCCAGCCCAGATAAAAGTAATTTCTGGCAATTCCTCCGCAAGGCGGATAAAGTCATCAATTCCTTTACGTTTCTGAACCTGACCTGCACCGACAACAACAAACTGATCTTCGGCTAAATCCATTTCCTGACGAAGTTTTGCTACTTGGTCAGCTGGCAGTGGATGCCATTTTTCTTTATTTACAAAGTTTGGAATATAAGTCACTTTTTCACGTGGAATACCAGCTGCCACCAAATCCTCGATAAACATGGGATTGACCACTACCAAGTGTTCCATTCGGTTGTAAAATGAAAAAACATAGCGTTTGATAATTCCCTTTAAGAAAAATGGAATCTTCAAACTCCCCTCAAGCGTATCAGGCAAAAAATGCACATAGCCAATTTTTCTCCCAGATCGCTTCTTTTGGAAAGTGGATAAATAATAAGGGAAATCAATGGTATGAAAATGAGTTACATCCGCTTCTACAGGAAGATTCTCCGTAACAATTAACTGATCTTGGGCATCACGATGTAGGAGACGTACCAATTCACGGTAGGCTCCTGATACTCCCTGACCAGCCACTTTTTCACTTGAACTTAGCATATTAATACGCAATTTTTCGTTTTCCATACCATTCATTATACCATTTTATTTCCAGAAAATCAGCAAAAGAAAGAAGAGACCAAAGGAAAAAGAAGGAGATTTCCTCATTTTCCAATCGTCTCTCACATTTTTCTTAGTCTTTATTTAATTCCTAGGGCGATACGTGCGTATCGGCTCATTTTTTCAACTGTCCAAGCTGGATACCAGACCAATTTGACCTCGGTATTGGTTACCTCAGGCACATCTGTCATCGCATCGTGTATCTGGTCTGTCAAAAGGTCAGCCAGTGGGCAGCCCATAGTTGTCAAGGTCATATCAATTTCAGTGTGACCTGTTTCACCATCAAAACGAATTTCATAAATCAAACCTAGGTTGACAATATCAATCCCCAACTCAGGGTCAATAACTTCTTCTAAGGCATTTAAAATGCGTGTTTTGATCGTCTCAATTTGCTCTTCTGTATAAGCCATGTTCATCCTCACTCTAATCTTCAATAAAATCACGAAGGGGTTTGCTGCGACTTGGTTGACGCAATTTTCTCAAAGCCTTGGCCTCGATCTGACGAATACGCTCACGAGTCACGTTAAAGACTTTCCCAACATCTTCAAGAGTACGCATTTTCCCATCATCTAGTCCGAAACGAAGGCGCAGAACGTTTTCTTCACGATCTGTAAGAGTATCCAAAACCTCATCCAACTGCTCACGCAAGACGATTCGAGTTGTATAGTCAACCGGATTTTCAATCACTTCGTCCTCGATAAAGTCACCAAGATGACTATCGTCCTCTTCACCAATAGGTGTTTCAAGAGAAACAGGTTCCTGAGCAATTTTCAAAATTTCACGAACCTTGTCAGGAGTCATATCCATACGTTCAGCGATTTGCTCAGGTGTAGGATCTTGTCCCAACTCTTGAAGAAGATTACGCTGTTCACGGACAAGCTTGTTAATGGTTTCCACCATGTGGACAGGAATACGAATGGTACGAGCCTGATCAGCGATGGCACGGGTAATCGCCTGACGAATCCACCAAGTTGCGTAAGTTGAAAACTTGAATCCTTTTGAATAGTCAAACTTGTCCACTGCCTTCATCAAGCCCATGTTTCCTTCTTGGATCAAGTCAAGAAACTGCATGCCACGCCCTACGTAGCGCTTAGCGATTGAAACCACCAAACGAAGGTTGGCTTCGGCAAGACGTTGTTTGGCTTCGATATCACCAGCCTCAACTGCTAGGGCCAATTCTTTTTCCTCTTCGTTGGTCAAGAGAGGAACGACCCCGATTTCCTTCAAATACATACGGACTGGGTCATTAACCTTGGCAGAAGTTGAGCCAATCAAGTCCTCATCACTGAGTTCTGGCTCTTCTTCTGCACTTAGCACACGCGCACTTGGATTTCCTTCGTTATCTGTGATAGAAATTCCAGCATCCTGAATCCGTTGCAAAAGGTCTTCAATGCCATCTGCATCCAGGGTAAAAGGAATAACCAGACTTGAATTGATTTCATCATCTGTTGCTGTTCCTGTTTTTTTGTGGTTACGGATAAAGTCTGCTACTTGCACATCAAATGTGGTTACTTCTTTTTGTTTTGTTGCCATTATTACTCCATTCTTCTCTTTTGGGAAATCAATCGTTGCAATTCTTCCAAGGCTGTGTCTGTATCTCCTACATGACTAGCTTCCTGCACTTTCTTTTTAATTCTTAAGTTGTCCTTGCTGAGGAGGGCTCGGTTTCGAGTCGCTTCGACTTCAGAAAGTTCCTCAGGCGACATCTCAGCTGGCAAATCCAGGCTAAGCACGTGGTACCAAGCATTTTCAACTTCAGGTGTCTGATGAGAAAGCTCCTCTGAGCCGATTTCTCCCTGCTCACTTAATAATTCGTAAAGAATCTGAAATTCTGGGGTATCAAAGAAAAAATCGTCTCTTAATCGGTAGTCATTTAACACAACTGGATTTTCAGCCATCCTATAAAGGAGATGAGCCTCTGCTCTCATAACTGCTGTCAGTTGCCGCGTCACAGGCAAACTAATCGCTGCCGGAGCATGCTCTTCTTTGACCCTTTCCTGCCTTTGAACAATCCGACTTTCATTTACAATCTGCTCCACCTGTTGGTAATCAAAGGAAGACAGATTATCTGCTAGAATGTGGATATAAGAATTCTGGGCAGTGATAGACTTTTCTTTGGCGATTAGTGGAGCAATCTTTTCAATGAACTCAATTTGCGCCTGCAAGTTATCACTATTTTCTGGCTTGAGCTGGTGAATATAGAACTCTATAGGACTGATACGAGTCTTGGTTAGAAGGTAAGCTAGATCTTCAGCAGAATTCTTTTGCAAATACTCATCTGGGTCCATGGCATCAGGTACTCGAACAACCTCAACTGAGAAGTCTTTTAACTCCTCTAGAGCCTTGGCTGTTGCTGCCTGCCCTGCCTTGTCGCCATCATAACTGAGAACAATTTTTTTGGTAAAGCGTTTGAGGTGGTCAACATGCTCCTTGCTTAAGGCTGTTCCCATGGAAGCCACAGCATTTTCTATACCAGCACGGTAGGCTGCGATCACATCCATGAAGCCTTCCATCAGGTAGAGTTCTGTACTTTTACCTGTTCCCTTTTTTGCCCTGTCCAAATGATACAATTCATAACTCTTGTTAAAAATTACAGTTGAACGACTATTTTTATACTTGGCAGTCTGATTATCTGTTTCTTGCCAAATACGACCTGAAAAGGCAATAACCTGTCCCTTGTCATTTGTCAAAGGAAAGATAATCCGTCCAAAAAAAGTATCATAAAACTGATTTCCATCTGACAAATAAAACAAGCCCGAATCCAACAAATCCTTTTCCTCAAACTTGCCAGATAAACGTTGGTAAAGATAGTTTCTCTCAGCTGGAGCTAGTCCAATTTGGAAGTGCTTCAGAACATCATCCGTCAATCCACGTTTGTAGAGATAAGCCCTTGCTTCTTCTCCCATCTTGGTCGTCATGAGGATTGCATGGTAAAAACGGGCAGCTTCTTCATGCATATCATATAGGGCTTGATGGGGAGAAGCTTGTTGAGGACGAGACTGTACAGGCATAGCTAGTTGAATACCGACGCGCTCACCTAAGAGCTGAACGGCTTCCATAAAGGACACACCTTGGTATTCTTCGATGAACTTAAAAACATCTCCTGAGCGCCCACAACCGAAACAATGGTAAAACTGCTTGTCTTCCACAACGTTGAAAGAGGGGGTCTTTTCACCATGAAAAGGACAGAGCCCCAAATAGTTCCGTCCAGCCTTTTGTAAAGAAATCACGTCACCTATGACTTCCACAATGTTGGCATTGTTTTTGATTTCTTCAATGAATTGCTTGTCAACCATACACAATACCTCCATTTTATCATAGTTTCACGTAAACTAGTATAGCTTATTTCTGAAAAAAAGTAAACCATTTCATACGCTTTCCGTAATTCTCTTTGCCTTATTTTTCTTGATAGAAAGGAAAGTTAAAAAACTCAGAAACACTTTAATGCTTCTAAGTTTCTCTTCTCTATTTTTTGATGATTATTTAACTCATCTATTCAAATAATTGATAGTAGTCTGAAATTTTCATCTTAGCTTTTTCTTCTTTATTGAGATCTTGGATGATACGGCCTTCCTTCATGACTATCAGACGATTTCCATACTTCAGTGCATCCTCCATATGGTGGGTAATCATCAAGGCTGTCAGATGATCCTTGCTGACAAATTCTTCTGTTAACGCCATCAAGGCAACACTTGTTTTTGGGTCGAGAGCTGCTGTGTGTTCATCCAACAAGAGCAACTCTGGTCGCTTCAAGGTTGCCATCAAGAGACTCAAGGCCTGGCGTTGACCGCCTGATAGAAACTCTATAGGAGTGTCCAGATGTTTTTCAAGCCCATTTCCCACTTTTTCAATGGTTGTCTGAAATTCTTCTCTATGGCTTGAAAGTCTCCTAGGAAGGAGTCCTCTCTTCTCACCACGAAACTTGGCAATTAAGAGATTTTCCGCCACCGTCATACGTGGAGCCGTACCCATCTTAGGATCCTGAAAGACACGAGACAGGTACTTAGCCCGCTTTTCAGGTGAAAAATGCGTCACGTCCTCGCCCATGATACGGATACTGCCACTTGTTAAAGGTAGGGTACCTGCAATAGTGTTAAAAAGAGTTGACTTCCCAGCTCCATTTCCACCTAAGATGGTAATGAAATCATGTTCGAAAATTTCAAGAGAAACATCATTCAGAATGATTTTTTCCTCATCAAAGCCATTTGTGATGACTTTGGTAGCATTTTTTAATTCTACAATTGCTGTCATTTGCTAAACTTGACTCCTTTCAGGTATTTGCTTTTGAAGGTTGGAATCATAAGGCAAACTGCCAAAATCAAAGCGCTGTACAAACGAAGATAACTTGTATTAAACCCAAGAGCAATCACTCCCCAAACGAGGAATTGATAGGCGATAGAGCCAACGACGATGGTCATGAGTCGCTCTGCCAGGGTCAAACTCTTGAACAAAACCTCACCAATAATCAAGCTAGCTAGACCAACTACGATAACCCCGATACCTCGTGAAACATCCGCATATCCTTCTTGTTGAGCAATTAAGGCCCCTGCAAGCGCGATAATCCCATTTGAGAGAACCAAGCCCATGAGTTCCATACGTCCAGTATTGATACCAAAACTACGAGCCATATCAGGATTATCACCTGTAGCGATGTAGGCCTGACCTAGTTTGGTATCTAGGAAAAAGAGCATGAGACCAATTACAAGAGCTACAAAGATTAGTCCAGTCAGGAGTTGGTTAAGGTCCGAATCAAAAGGTAAGACATCCTGAATTTGCTTGGTTCCAAGAAGCCCCAGATTGGCACGTCCCATAATCATGAGCATGATGGAATGGCAAGAAGTCATGACCAGAATCCCTGATAAGAGGGTTGGGATTTTTCCTTTAGTATACAAAAGACCCGTCGCCATTCCAGCTAGACAGCCCACACCTACTGCAGCTAAGGTCGCCAAAAACGGATTGATTCCCTGTGTTATCAAGGTTACAGCTACTGCTCCCCCTAGAGGAAAAGAGCCTTCAGTAGTCATATCAGGGAAATTCAAAATTCGGAAAGTCATAAAGATTCCCAAACCTAGAATCGCCCAGACCATCCCCTGAGAAATAATGGATACTATCATAATCTTTCACTCATTTCTTTCTTTAGTAAAAATGGGAGGAGATGTGTCCAGCTCCTCCTTTATCTTTATTCAGTCACTTGTCCTGCTTCTTTTAGAACAGACTCAGGAATGGTGATACCAAGTTCCTGCGCTATTTTTTTGTTAATCACTGACTTACCAGTTGAAAAGACATTAACTGGCGTATCAGCTGGTTTTTCACCTTTCAATACTTTGGCAATCATCTTACCAGTAGCCACTCCAAGATCGTGTTGGTCAACTACTACAGATGCTAATCCACCTGCTTCTACCATGGCAGTAGCACTTGGGTAGATTGGCTTTTTAGCTGTTTGGTTGCTTGAAACAACTGTTGAGAATGCTGATGCGATGGTGTTATCAATTGGAACCCAAATTGCATCGACCTTGCTTGTCATAACATTGACTGTTGAAGCAATTTCATTAGTGGAAGGAACGGCAAATGCTTCTACTGTCAAACCTGCTTTTTCAGCATAAGCCTTAAATTCTTCTACCTGTGTTTTTGTATTGTCTTCGCTGCTTGAGTAAAGAGCTCCGATTGTTTTGACATTTGGTGTGAGAGTTTTAATCAACTCTACTTGTTGTTCAGCAGGGTTGTGGTCTGATACCCCTGTGATGTTGCCACCTGGTTTTTTCAAATCTTTGACCAAGTTAGCACCGATTGGGTCTGTAATAGCAGCCATGATAACTGGTAGGTCTTTTGTAGCACTTGCAAGTCCTTGAGCCGCTGGTGTCGCAATCCCAACAACAACATCGTTTCCATTTGCTACCAATTGTTTACTCATGGTTGCGACCTTGCTCTGATCACCCTCAGAGTTCATAAAGTCGATTTTTACCTGGTCACCTTTATAACCTTCTTCAGCTAGCCCATCTTGAATCCCCTGATAAATCAAGTCCAAGGATGGGTGACTAACAAATTGAAGAACACCAACCTTAGCAACTTTTTGCTCCACCTTAGCTGCTGGCTTGTTCATAGATGAATAGATCAAACTAGCCACTACCAATACTGCTAATCCAGCAATAATTCCAATCAAACGTTTATTTTTCATATTTTTTCTCCTTTAAATCACTTGTACTATACTCTTTTCACTCAAAACAAGCGACGCCATCGTTTAAATTCCATCATCATCCTCCTAATAGAAAAAGTCCTCACACAAAAAACTTGTGTGAGGACGTCGATGCGCGGTGCCACCTCAATTATAGGGAATATCCCTATCGCTCTTTCTCGCATTCACGAGTTGCACTGTAAGGTGTGCTCACCGAATTTTTATGATTTCAAATTCTTAAGAACATTCAGCCCAATTTCATCACTTTCATTTATCTGTTTCCACCAACCACAGACTCTCTAAAAAACTTCAATGATTACTTTCTGAATGTTTAAATTATATCATTTTTCAATTACTTGTCAAGACTATTTTTAGAATTTTTTAGACTATTCAAAAACTTCCCCTTTATAAAAGAGGAAGTTTGCAGAATATCAGCCTGAATTACGCAAACCTGTTGCAATACCGTTAATGGTTGTATGAATCAATCTTTCTTCGTCTGTTGACAACTCACCACGACGTTGACGTTTAATCAACTCCAACTGGATGTAGTTAAGGATATTAAAGTAAGGCATACGATAGTTTAGACTGTCTTTTAAGTAAGAGTTTTCAGCCAAGAGTTCGTCATAACCTTCGATAGCTAAAATAACGTCCTTGGTCAACTGCCATTCATCTAAAATGGTGTAATAGATGGCTTGCACTTCTTCATCTTCACAGAGCTTGGCATATTCGAAGGCAATGTTCATGTTAGACTTAGACAAGACCATGTCCACATTGGAAAGCAAAGATTGGAAGAAAGGCCAGTTTTGGTACATATCACGAAGGATCTCAATATTATCAGGATCTTGATCAATAAATTCTTTGAAGCTTGAACCCACGCCATACCATCCAGGAAACATGACACGACTTTGTGACCATGAGAAGACCCAAGGGATAGCACGCAAACCGCCGATTTCAGTGATGGTCTTACGAGCTGCTGGACGCGAACCGATGTTAAAGCTTGAAATAGCTTTGATTGGGCTGGATTCAAAGAAGTAGTCATAGAAATGTTCATTTCCAAAGACCAAATCACGGTAGATATCGTAGCTACGGTCCACTACTTGGTCCATGATAGCTTCGTAACGGTTTGATGTGTTGGTATCACTCTTCTTCTTAGTAATCATACGGTTAATGGCTGCAGAAACCAGCATCTCAAGATTGTAATAAGCAGCGTCTTTGTTTCCGTATTTGTTTCCAATCACTTCTCCTTGCTCAGTCAGACGAATACGGTCCTTGATAGACTTGAGCGGTTGAGATGTAATGGCTTCATAAGTTGGGCCACCACCTCGACCAACAGTGCCACCACGACCATGGAAGAAAGTGACCTTAACGCCAAATTCGTCTCCAATAGCAGTCAGTTGCTGTTGAGCTTTATATAGAGTCCAACATGATGACAGGTAACCACCGTCCTTGTTACTATCAGAGTAGCCGAGCATGATTTCCTGATAGTTATCTTTTGAAGCAATCCATTTTTTAGCCAAAGGAAGAGAGAAATATCTTCTCATGGTTTCTTCTGAGTGATCCAAGTCCTCGATAGTTTCAAAGAGGGGAACAATCTGAACGCGGGCTTTTTGAGCATCCACCAAGCCGACTTCCTTAAGCATAATGGCTAATTCGAGCATATCGGATACACTTGTTGCGTGAGAAATGATGGTTTGACGAATGACATTTTCACCCAGTTTATCCTTCAACTTGCGAGCAGCTTTAAAGATAGACAACTCTTTCTCAAGCAGTTCTGACTTTTCAGCATGAGTCGCTGAGAGGATACGAGGATCTTCTTCCAGCTCTTTTAAGAGGAGGGTACATTTTTCGTCTTCAGAAAGGTCGCTATAATGGTCGTTAATACCAGCTGATGCTAGCAATTCTGCGACACAAGCTTCATGAACACTAGAATCTTGGCGCATATCGATAGAAGCAAGGTAAAAACCAAAGATCTCAACTGCCTGCATCAGCTCGACAAATTCTCCTGAAATAAGGTATTCACCTTTGTTCTCTAATAGAGAATCTCGGATAGCCAACAAGTCTTGATAAAATTCATCCGCGGTAGCATATCTTGGATGAACATCCTTATCTTCGATAAGATAGGTCTTGGTTGCCCGCATCTTAGCTTGGATGTCAAAGAGGGCACGACGATAGAGTTCTTTTTCACGATAAATGGAGTTATCCTGAGACTTGAGCGCCATCTCACGAACCTTGTCACTGACATTCACGATACTGGTTGAAAGTGAGAATTCACGATAAAGATTATAAATCTTTTCATCATAGTAGTTCATGATGACTTCACACTGGGTTAAGGCTGATTTATTGAGGGTTTCCGCAGTTACGAAAGGATTTCCATCACGGTCTCCTCCAATCCACATCCCCATGGTAATCGGTTTTGGATGTTGGAGCTCGATACCTTGTTCCTTAGCTAGTTTCTTATACTCAGCCGTCAAACGCGGAACAGCATTCAAGAAAGAACTTTGATAGTACTCCATCACGTTGGTGATTTCGTTGGTTACTTTCAATTTTTTCTCGCGAATCATGTCCGTTTGCATGATAATCTCAATATAACGACGGAGATCGGTGTGCCATTTTTCTTTGTTGATCAAGCCTAGTTTGACATCACGGTACTTCCGTAAGAGTGTATGGATATGATTGGTCAAATCCAGCATACTCTTGCGTTGTACTTGAGTCGGGTGGGCCGTCAAAACTGGAACTACATTTAGCTGCTCCAAAATTGTAGCTGCATTTTCTTTTTCAGCCACCATTTTAATAGTTGTAGATAATTTCCCTAGATAGTCTTGGTCCACATTATTTTGGTGATTGATCTCATAAGCCAAATCCACATCTTCAGAGATATTGATCAAGAGTGGAAGAATTGAGAAATAACGAGAAATATAGATCATTTCCTCGTTTGAAAGGCTGGTCACCAATTTATTGAGTCCTTGATAGTTTTCACTTGTAGACAAGTCCTTCAACTGCATGATTTTATCAAAAGTCTCAGGCGCAAGCATATTTTTTGTAATGTCTTCTAATAGCTCTGTCAAAATCAAGACTTCTTCTTGGACGACGGCTTTATTGCTATAGTTTTCTAATTTTTGAAGTGACATAAACTTTCCTTTCCATTCAATCCTTATAGAGTAACAGAAGTTTGACCTTCATATTCTCTGATAAGTTTGGCACGTTTTTCACTAGCATCGATATTTAGTACAAAGGCAATGGCTACAGATAAGACTAGGAGGCTATTCCCCCCTTGTGAAAGGAAGGGGAAGGTTACCCCTGTAGAAGGAATCAAACCGGAAATCCCACCGATATTGACAAAGACCTGAACAAGGATCATCCCTCCGACACCGATAGCAACCATAGAGTTAAAGGGATCCTTAGCTCGAATACCGACTAGGATGATTCTCAAAATCAAGAAGAAGAGGAGTGCCAAAATCATACTCGCTCCTACAAATCCAAACTCCTCGATGACGATCGAAAAGACGAAGTCCGTATGGGCTTCTGGCAAATAACCACGCTTTTCGATAGAATTTCCTAGTCCAAGTCCAAACCAGCCACCATTCACCATGGCATAGTAGGAATTTGCAAGCTGGTGCCCTGCGCCTGCCAAGTCATTGAAAGGATTAAAGAAGGCGCTGAAACGTTTAGCAACGTAACCAAATACCGGAATTTGAGAAAACTTCTCAATCCCAACAAGACGAATGACAGACAAGGCTAAAATGGAACTTCCTGCTAAGAGAGCTAGAATAGTCGAGAACCAACGATAGGCAATTCCACTGACAGTGTACATAAGCAGCGACACCAAGACCAGAATGGTCGCATTTCCCAAGTCAGGGAAAATTCCCAGACTACCAATCAAAACCAGTAAAACGAAACGCCAGTCGTTAAAAGCTCGAGGTAACCACTGATTCTGAGTCAAGACTTGGAAGTCGTAAACAGCTATCTCATCTTGCTGTTTTGAGAATCGATGGGCTAGGTACCAAATAATGATAATCTTAAGGTACTCCGCAGGCTGAATCGTTACAGGTCCTACAGAAATCCAACCGTAAGCACCATTGACTGGTGTCCCAATTAGCCGAGCCAAAGCTAGGAGAATCATCTCTACAAACATAACGATAAAAATCAAGCGTTCATTTCTTAAAAAACCAAGTTTCAGTTTATAAATTAAGGCAATCAAAACCAAACTAACTACCCAAAACATTCCTTGGTTCCGAGCTAACTGAAGAGCGCTTTTCCCTTCTTGGATCAAGGTAGCACTCGTCGTTGAGTAAACAACAATTAGACCCAAAATCGATAAAAGGAGGTAAGGAATCAAAATGGAATAGTTCAATAGGTGCCTTTTACTAATTTTCATATGTCACCACTCTAATAGAAACAGAGAAAACTGTTCCTAATTCCGTTTTATTTTCTAGTTTTGATTGCTATTATACCATTTTTTCAGAAAGAAAAAAACTCTTATCCTCCAATCCTTCGAATTTTGCTCTTTGGTCGAAACTGATTACTAAAAAATACAAACTTCAAGACGAAGTTTGTATTTTCTTTTTTTATTCTGCTGATGAGCTACTGCTTGAGTTTGAGTCTGCACCACCAACGTATTGGGCAAAGATATTTTGGAAAACAGGATCTTTCACTTTAATATTGGCAGCTTGGAATTCTTTTCCGATAACGCTCTGAACGAAAGATGAATCGTTTTGTTTCTGAGTCAGGATGACCGTTTTCAATTTTTCTTTGTAGTCATCTAGGTTTGATGATTTTTCTGTTTTCTTGGTTAGCTTAATAATGTAGTATTGGGTACTGTAGGCTTGTGTTCCAGTCGCTGTGATAACATCAGAGATACCATTCACATCCAAGGCAAAGGCCGCCTTCTTGACTTGTTCTGGAAGTTCTGTTGAAGCAGAGTCAAAAGTGATTTCGCCACCATTTTCTTTTGTCTTGTCATCATTTGAGTTGTCTTTTGCCAACTGAGCAAAATCAGCTCCTGCTGCTTTTGCTTTTTCAAGCACTTCTTTTGCCTTGTCTTCATTATCCATACGGATGATCTGAGCTGTTACATCTGGTGTATAAGACTCAAAAGCTTTTTGGTAAGCTTCGTCTGTCAATTCATTTTCTGCTGCTTTTTTAACTGCCAATTCGACCAACTTACTTGTGCGAATTTGAGCTTTACGAGTCTCAGGAGTCATACCCGCACGTTGAAGTACGCTGTTGTAGCTATCGCCGTATTTCTTTTGTTCCTCAGCAACGGCATCATCCACCTCTTTGTCAGTCACTTCTGAACCATATTGTTTTTCAAATACTTTTTGGATGGTCATATTAAGCAGGACTTGTTGCGCAGTTGGATTGTTTTTGACTTGTTCATAAAATTGGTGTTCAGTGACGACATCACCCTTCATGCTGATGAGATCAGCCCCTTCAGAACTTTTTGAACAAGCAGCCAAAGTCGCTACAGATAATAATGTAATGGCTCCTGCCAATAGTTTTTTCTTCATGTTTACTCCTTTTATGGTAAGTTACCTTCTCTATTTTACTAAATTGTCTTAAATTTTTCTAAAAATTATTTACTCTCAGGAAGCTGCACATCTGCTACATTTTTTCTCAGCATGAGAATGCCGTCCCCAAGTGGAACTAGAGTCGCTGTTAGACTTGGATTGTCCAAAGTTGCATCGAAAAGTCTTTGCAAACCTTTATAAATGGTGCGTTGACCACGGCGGACTTCCATGATGTCCTTAGCAACATCGCCCCCTTGGAAAATATCATCCAAGACGACTACGCCACCAACTTCTAAATGTTTGAGAATCTCTGGTAGAAAGATAATGTACTTGGACTTGGCCGAATCCATAAAGACAAAATCATAAGTTTCTGTCAGGCTAGATAAAACATCGACTGCATCTCCCTCTAAGAGGGTGATTTGCTTGCGACTATCAAACTGAGCAAAGTTTTCCTTGGCAAAGCCGATCATCTCAGGATTACGGTCAATCGTTGTAATCTTAGCATCTGGCGCATGTTCCGCCATCAGGAGGGCAGAAAAGCCAATTGCCGTTCCGATCTCCAAAATATTCTTAGGTTGCATGGTTTCCATGAGAAAACGGAAATAAGCAACCGTTTCATGGGGAATAATGGGAATGTTTTCCTTGCGAGCGAAGGTCTCCAATTCTTTCAAAGAACCTGTCACCTGCTTTTGACGCTGCCGCATGAGTTCTACAATTTCTTCCTTGACGACTGGACGTCGCATATTGTGATTGGCATTTTTACTGTAAGACTCTACCATCTTAAGCTAGTCCCAATTTTTCAACAAGGGCTTCAAACTCATTCAAGCGACGTTCAAAGACTGCAAATGCGTCATTCAGATAGTCTTCCTTCTCCATATCCACTCCCGCTTTTCTCATGACATTGAGCGGATAGTCTGACTTACCAGCCTTGAGGTAGTCGATATAGCGGTCACGATCTTCTTGACTTCCATGGACAATCTTTTCAGCCAAGGCTGAAGCAGCTGCAAAACCAGTTGAATACTGATAAACATAGTAGTTATAGTAGAAATGTGGAATGCGTGCCCACTCGTATTGGATCTGAGGATTGTCTTCCTTGCTGAGTCCATAGTACTCCTGGTTCAAGTCAGCGTAGAGTTTATTGAGGAAATCACTTGTCAAGACTTCTCCATTTTGGTCTGCTTGGTGGATAGCATGTTCAAACTCAGCGAATTGAGTTTGACGGAAGACTGTTCCACGGAAACCGTCTAGGAAGTTATTGAGAATAGCAAAGCGCGTTGCGTCGTCTTCCACTTCTTCCAACAATTTCTCTGTCAAGATATTTTCGTTAGTCGTTGAAGCAATTTCAGCCAAGAAGATAGAGTAATCTCCGTAAACATAAGGTTGGGTTTCTCGAGTATAGCTTGAGTGCATACTGTGACCTGTTTCATGGACAAGGGTAAAGAGATTGTCTAGATTGTCCTGCCAGTTTAGAAGCATGAAGGCATTGGTATCATAAGAACCACCAGAGTAGGCACCAGAACGCTTTCCTTGATTTTCATAGACATCAATCCAACGCTCACTGAAGGCCCGTTTAACACGGCTCAAGTAGTCGTCACCTAAAACTGCCAAAGCTTCTTCTGCCTTTTTCAAGGCTTCTTCGTAGGTAAAGTTATAATCTACTGACGAAAGCGGTGTGTAAACATCGTACATCTTGAGATCAGAAATCCCCAAGATTTTAGAACGAAGTTCTAGGTATCGATGCAAGAGTGGCAAATGCTTGCGAACTGCTGCTACTAGATTGTCATAGACACTCTCTGGAACAAAGTTAGCGGCGAGGGCTGCATGGCGAGCACTCTTATAGTTGCGAACTTTGGCACGGTAGTTTTGCACCTTAACATTTGTCTGCAAGGTCTTAGCATAAGTGTGTTGGAATTGCTCGTAAGTCGCATAAAGGGCTTCATAGGCACCACGACGCACTTCACGGTTTTTAGACTCCATCAAACGGATGTAAGTACCGTGTGAGAGTTGCACTTCCTTGCCTTCATCATCAAGCACGTATGGGAAGCTAATATCCGCATTGTCCAAGATGGCGAAAGTTTCACTAGCCGAGCCAAAGATTTCTCCTGCGCCAGCCAACAATTCTTCTTCACGTTGCGAAAGAACATGGTCTTTCTTCTGCAAAAGCTTGTCAAAAAAGTGTTTGTAAACTCGGAGTTTTGGTTGAGCTTCTAGGAAGGCCGCATACTGCTCTTCGCTAATCTCCATAAACTCAGGTTCATAGAATGAAAAGGCTTGTTCTAACTGACTGTATAGGGTCATTGCCTTAGCATAGTACTCTTGATACTTGGCTTCACGCGTGTCCTGGTCATTTTTCATATGCGCATATACATAAAGCTTTTCAACTTGTCGTTCCAAGTCAAGTGAGAATTCTGTGATCTCAAGCAAACTGTCTGCGCTATCCAAGAGATGCCCCTCATACTGGGACGCTGTTTGTACTTTTTCAGTTAAATCTTTCAAGGCTTCTTCCCAAGCCTGGTCTGTTGGGTAGATTGTCGAAAGATCCCATGTATCTTTTTCATTTATTTCATGTCGTTGTAATACCATAAGATTCCTCCATCCTTTCTATTTTACCACATTTTTTGAGAAATATAAGTGATAAAAGGCTGGTGGATAGAGCTTTTGGCGATTATTTTTAGGATTTTTTTGATAGTAGGCCTGAAAATTTCTATAATAGCTAGTCAAATCCGTTTCAATCTGCAAAAAATCACCTGACTCTATCGGTCTGACTTGGGGATACCAGTCGTCTAGTTGACGGTTTAATAGATTGTCTCCTCGTTGATAGGCTGCCTCCTGTTTTTTCATCCAGTAAGGCGTTTGGTAGTACAACTGTTGGCGAATGTAGTGACAAATAGTGGAATCTTGGGCAACTGCAAAACAAGACAATTTTTGTTTTTGATAAGGAAATCGTAAAATTTCCAAGAGATTTCCTTGGCCATAGGAAAATTCTTTGACCTGAAAATGAAGCTTGCCACGTAGGTCCTGATGCAGAAAATATTTGAGTCTCAAAACTTTCCTTTTGAGATCCAGTTCCCAGACATAGAAACCCATATTTTGACTAAAATAGAGAAATCCCCTTTGCAGTTGTGTTAATCGCTCTTTTAACCAGAGTTTTTCTCCCAGTAGCCATATAACCTGATAGCCCTGACTGCGGTATCCTTGACTTCTATCGCGTAAAAGCTTTTGAGACAAGGGACTGCACTGAACCTCCAGAGCTAGTTTCTTATTGACGAGAACATCTGCTATCTGCTGAATCTCGGGCAGACTATATTCTAAGGCGACCTGATTGTCCTTCTTGGCCCAGTGATAAAGGGCCTCTTTGTTGCCCAAGTGTTCTGGACTTTCATTCTCGAAAATAGCGATACAATCTCTTAACCTTTCATGGGCAAAGTGCGTTCGAATACTCGGTCCTTGGCGTAATCGTAGTCCGCCCCCACAGACTGGACAGGTATATTCTTGCTTGGTCACATCTTTTTCGAGGGCATTCACCAAATTTCCCTTGGCATCTCTGGCTACAAACATGGTCTACCTCCTTTTCTCATTTATTCGAAAAAGAACTAAAAAAGACTGGAATTCCAGCCTTTCATAATATTATTTCTTATCTTTTTTGTCTCTTAGAGTATTTTTTCAGCATGGGAATGAGATTAGGAATCTGCTCACTTCTAATGACCAGCACGCCGTATTCCTGACAGCGATTGGCATAAACAGGATTGATTTTCCCCGTACAGACAATTAACTTGAGGCAACTTTCCCCAGCAAAATGATTGGCGTAGACTTCTAGCTCATTGATGGCTTCAACTGATAAATCTGTCATCTTGCAAGAGATAAAGGTAATCGAGCGCCCCTTTCTTAGAATAACATCAATCTCATTTTGGACATTATCCGCCTCTGGAAAGATACCATTCCAATCAATCTCACCGCCTATCATGCACTCATCAAACAGCTGAGATTCAAGCGCCAAGAGATAGAGATACACCTCTAAAATATGCCCCTTGTTGCGGCAAAAAACTTGAGCTTCTTGACTTGGAAAGCTGTATGCTACTCGTTTCTTGTCTTCGCTTTCAATACAAAGCATCCCCGCTTCCACTAGTAAGGGGATAAGGGATTCTGGATAGCGATAATACTTGCCGTTGTTTTCCAGTATCTTTTCGGTTTCAGCATGCAGGTCATTGGTCTTAGCTAGAGAGAAAAATTGGGTCACTTGGTACCAGTGGGCGGGATTGGAAATAGCTGAGCTGGCTAATTTTTTGATGGCAGCAATTTGCTCAACTGAGTGGATAGGGCGTTTTGATTTGAGCATTTTTCCACCACGCAAGGCTATCAACTGTTGGATGCTTAGGGTAGGAATGTCCAAATCTTCTTTTTCCAACTGACCAGCTACCCACTTGTATTGTTTTCCTCGCTCGACATCCATGGCAACGATGGGAAGGTGGCGATCCAAGCCGTATTGATAGAGGGATAAGGCTAGTAGCGAATCTCCTCCAAAAACATCGAGAAGGACTTGGTCGTAACCTGCTAGGCAATAATCTAACTGGTCCGCTAGTTGTTCTAAGGATAGCTGACGAAAGGTCACTCGTTGGATATGGGGGACTTCATCCAGGATAAAATGGCGCAGTGAAAGTTTATCGTTATTGCTTATTTTTGTCAAAGATAGGAAGAGAATCTCGTCACAATCACTGACAAAAGCTTGGTAGACATTCTTTTCCAATACATGCCGATCATACAATTCCACCAAAAGACTCGTCATTGGACCACCTCCATCATCTACAACATCTTGCGCTGAGAGCGACAGCAATACAGTTCTACTGCTCATTTTTCCTACTTCTAGTATAGCATAAAATCCTGCTTGCCCCAATCAACCAACGCAAACAAAAACGAATAGAAACCTTGCAAAGTGGTTACTATTCGCTCGTAGATGTTTGATTTACTTGATTTACTTGATTTTTTTGGCTAACATGGTCGCAAAGCGTAGTTGAATGCGATTGCCATTTTCATCACGACGGTGCAGATGTCCTGGATTTTCATTGTACTTGACCAATTCCCAATCCTTGTAGTAGTCGGCCAGCTCCCCTTCTTTAAAGGTGAATGGGAAATTAACCGAGCAAGGATAATCCTCTGTATCCATGGCACAGACGATAAGATTGTAACCACCGACCTTGGTGTGCTCCTGCATATTTTGGATAATAGCTGGAATACGGTCCGCTTGTAGGAACATCAGAACAACTGTCGAAACGATAAAATCATAGGCTTGCCCGATGCTGGCTGAATTGATATCATAAAGTCCGACAGGCATGTCTAGATCCTCTTGTTCTACGATGCTTTGCAAGATTTCAAGAGACAATTCATTTTGATCCACAGCTGTTACATCAAAACCATTCTGTGCGAGAAAGAGAGAATTACGCCCCTGACCACAACCCAAATCCAAGGCTCTTCCTGGTTTCACCGTCTGCATAGCCTCTAGGACCTCTGAATGGACTGGATTGGTATTGTATTTTTTAGGGAAATAATCCTCAGGTTTACAATAAAATTCCAAGTACCACTCTACATCGTCTGTTGCGGCCTCTACTCGGTGCCAGGCTTGCGGTTGCGCCATTGGATTGTCAGCTCCTGCCTCAAAGAGGTGCTCAGCTAGAAACTCACCATCTTCAGTCAACTCAATAAACTTGAGTGCCCCCTTCAAGACAGTAATTTTTCCCCAAGTCCCGACCTTGGTATTGTGTTTCTGCTGGACAATTTCTGGCATGGTCTGTTTATTCCACAAGGGCATTCGTTTATAGGCAATTAGTTTTTCCATTATTATTCCTCTTCTTATCGCTGGTTCACAGCTTTCATCACACGCGCGATGTCGCGGTTTTGTTCACGACGCTTGATTGACTCCCGTTTATCATAGCCATGTTTCCCTTTGGCAAGTCCTAAAAGGAGTTTGGCGTAGCCATCTTTAATATAGACTTTAAGGGGAACAAGGGTCATTCCTGTCCCTTTGGTCTCTTGTTCCAATTTTTGAATTTGCTTCTTATGGAGCAGGAGTTTGCGACGGCGTTCTGGTTCCTGGTTCCAGATATTGCCCTCTTCGTAAGGGGCGATATGGACATTGCTCAGCCAGACTTCCCCATTTTTTACTTGGGCAAAGCCGTCCTTGAGATTGATTCGAGCAGCTCGAACGCTCTTGATTTCAGTTCCAGTCAGGACCATCCCTGCCTCTAGCGTATCTACGATTGTATAGTCGTGGTGCGCCTTTTTATTTTGTGCGACGACCTTTCCCTCGCCCTTTGCCATGCTTGGCTCCTTTCTTAGCTACTTCTTTGTAAAAAGGCTTCTTCCCCTTTTTCTTCTTGTCTTTTTGTGAATGCTTGTGCTTATCATTTGAGCGCCCTGATTTTCTCTTATCTTCCTTCTTGTCTGAACGACGACTTGAACCACGACCTCTGTCTTTGCGCCCAGCTTGTTTCAAGCCTTTTTCGATGACATCAAACTCACTTGGGATATAAGAGAAGTCAATCTCACCTGTCATCTTATCGGCTCTTTCAACTCGAATGCGAATCTGCTGACCTACACGGAAGGTTGTTCCTGATTTCTCCCCACGGAGAGTCAAATCACGCTCGTTGAAATGATAAAATTCAGGCAAATTGGTGATGTGAATCAAGCCTTCGACTGTATTTGGCAATTCGACAAAGAGACCGAACTTGACAATGCTGGATACAACTGCATCGTACTCTTCTCCCACGTATTCTTCCATGTACTCAGCCTTTTTCATGGCTTCGACTTCACGCTCTGCCTCGATGGCACGACGTTCACGGTTGGAAGACTGGGTCGCAATCTCTGGAATCACTTGTTCAAAATGCTCTGCTATTTCCTTAGAACGTCCATAGTCGCGAATCATTCGATGGACAAGGAGGTCTGGATAACGGCGAATCGGGCTGGTAAAATGAGTGTAATAATCAGCAGCAAGTCCATAGTGACCGTGATTATGCTCCGAATAGCGAGCTTGTTGCATGGATCGGAGAAGCATCATGGACAGTACATCCGCATAAGGCTCTCCCTCAACAGCACGCATGATGTCTTGAAGCGTCTCCTGGCTAATTTCACTGGCAGCCCCATAAATCCGCAAACCAAAGCTTGAAGCATAGTCAATAAACTTCTGAACTTTTTCAGCCTTGGGCTCCTCGTGGATTCGATAAATGAAAGGTAGATCCAGCTTGCTAAAGTGCTCGGCAACCGTTTCGTTGGCAATCAACATGAAGGACTCGATCATCCGCTCGGCAACACCACGCTGACGAAGGACGATATCCACAGGCTTGCCTTTTTTATCCACTAGAATCTTAGCTTCACTGGTATCAAAATTGAGAGCTCCACGTTTCTCACGCATGCTTTCTAGCCTTTCATGAAGCTTGGCCATGAGTTCGATACTAGGAACAATTTTCTTAAACTCTTGTCTTTTTTCCTCATCGCCAGCTAGGATGTCATTGACAGCGCTATAGGTCATACGAAAGCTTGTCTTGATAACCGTTTGTGTAATGGTGTAATTAACCACACGACCATGTTTATCAATTTCCATAATAGCAGACTGGGTCAAGCGATCTACTTGAGGATTGAGCGAGCAGATGCCATTTGACAATCGTTCTGGGAGCATTGGGACCACTCGGTCTGTCACGTAGACAGAAGTTGAACGGTTAAGAGCTTCCTTATCGAGGTCAGAACCCTCGGTCACATAGTAGGAAACATCTGCGATGTGAACTCCGAGTTCTAGATTGCCATTTTTCAAAGGCTTGATGTGTACCGCATCATCCAAGTCCTTAGCATCCGCACCGTCAATGGTAAAGGTAATTTCATCTCTCAGATCTAGACGGCCTTCCATATCCTTTTGAGACGGAGCATCTGGCACACTTTCTGCCTCCTTGAGAACAGCTTCTGGAAATTCTGAAACAATATCCATGGACTCCAAAACTTCAAGGACATCAATCCCTGCATCTGTCGAGTGTCCCACCACATCGAGGACACTAGCGACAAAGAAATCATGTTTCTTACTTGGGTATTTGTCGATAAAGACCCTGAGAACTTCTGTCCCCTCCAACTTAAGAGCTGGTTTCTTCACATAGATTGGTTGGCTGATTTTTTGATTTTTTGAACGAATGTAGCCAGCATACTTGGGTTTTTCCTGATCCAGAACGATTTGCCCGACAACGGTTGTCAGACTATGTTCTAGAATATCGATAATTTTAGCTTCTGCAGCTGTTCCCTTATTACGGTCAGCAACTTTCTTAATGACCACCTCAACGGTATCGCCATCAATGGCATAGTTGACATCGTTTTTCCCTACAAAAAGGTCGTCCTCTTCGCCTTCTAGACTGACAAAGCCAAAGCCATTTTTATGGGCATGAAAAATCCCTTTGAGGATAATTTCATGTTTCTTCTTCTGGTCCAAGGTGAGGCTTCCATCTTCTCCAAATCGAATCTGGTGCTTTCTTTCCATCAGAGACAGGGTTTTAATCAACTCACGGAAATCCTTGGCCCCATCCTTTCCGAGAGCCTGAGCCAGGTCATTTACCGTCACTCGCCCCTTCTCTTGCAAATATTCTTTAATTTTATCTTTCATGTTTTCTTTCTAGATTTTTATAATTTCTTTTGATTGATAACTTTAGAAGTGTCATTAAAAATAAAAATAGGCTAAGACCTAGTCTCGCCCATTTCTTATCTACTTGATAATACCGTCAATGCTAAGGCAATGGCTAGCCAGAAAAAGACTAAAATACCTGTCAAACGTTGCATCACGGCTTCAAAACCACGCGCCTTACTACGTTCAAACAAATCACCTGAGCTGGCATCAAATACATTGCTGGATTGGTTTTTAGTTGGTTGCATGAAAATCGCAATCACAATCACAACAGATAATACTAATAAAATGGTTAATAATAGGTTGTACATATCAAACTCCTTAAAATCCCTATTATTTTACCATAAATTCTACTTAGATTCAAGATGTAGGGTTACTTTTCTTTCTTTGGGACAATACTTTAAAACCTCAATCTTGTCTGGATGGGTTTTGGAGTTCTTACTGGTTAGGTAATTAATACTGCCACAAGAGGAGCATTTGAGATTAATTTTTACTCGCACTAGATTTCCTTTACTTTTAATAATGATCTAAATTGAACTAAGTTAAATAAACAACTGAAAGCCACACAGGCTGCTGTCGCATAAAAAACAGAGTGGTAGCCAAATTGCCCTGCTACTGCTGAACCAGTCATGGGACCAACAACACCCCCAAGGTAGAAAAAGACTTGGTTAAAGGCAAAAATCCTTGAAATGCCTGCTTTGGGAGTCATCTTACTAAGCAATGCATTAACACCTGGTATCAGAGCACCCGTTCCCAAACCAAATAGAAAACGATACAAGCCAAGTTGAATGGGGCTGGTTGCATGGGCACAAAGTAGGTAAATGATGACGGAATAAATCTGCGCCACGACCAACAATCTATGATTCCCTACCTTATCGCCAAGTTTTCCTAGAATTCCAGCACTCATCATGCTAGAAAATCCCATGCTGGATACAATCAATCCTGATACGAAGAGGAGATTCTCAGTCTGCCCTAAGTCCCGCACATAGAGAGCTAGAATGGGACCAATTGATTGAGCTGAAAACTGAATGACGAAGCTCGTCAAAAATAGGTTTACTAAGAGCCTAGGATACTTGAAAGAAGAAAATACTTCTTTCGTTGGGATAGCCTTCTCCTTAGTAACTGGCTGAAAATCTTCCTTGATAAAGAAAATGGTTAGGATTGCAGCTAAAAATAAGAAAGCACCTACCAATAAAAAGACATTACGAATGCCAAAAATTTCAGCAATAAAGCCTCCAACAAAAGGACCCGTCAGTGTTCCTGCAACAACACCTGTTGATAGAGTCCCCAAAGCATAGCCAGACTTATCCTTGGGGACTTGACTGGCTATTAAAGCTGTCGCATTCGGTACGAAACCTGTAAATACGCCATTTAGTAATCTAAGAAAGATTAACCAATAGATATTTGGAACAAAGGCCAAGCCTCCCATAGTGATGGTCATGGCAAGGCCAGCTCGAATCATCATGGGTTTACGACCGTACTTATCAGCAAGAATACCCCAGATAGGAGAAATCAAAGCTGCTGAAACAGCCGAAACTGAGATGGCTAATCCAGCATAGAAAGCAACTTGGTCATTCTCGATTCCCAACTGCTCTACAAAGATAGGCATAAAAGGGACGACCAAGGAAATACTGGCTCCCGTTAGAAAACTACCGAACCAGGCGACACGAAGATTATCTTTCCAACTAATCTCTTGCACAGCTATCGCCTCCTTCAAGTAACTTCACTATTTGCCCCACAAGCTGGTCACGACTACCATTATTATCTAATATATGACTCGCCAAACTTTTCTTTTCTTCTAAAGACCACTGGGCTGCCAGACGGGACTCAGCTACTTCCTTAGAAAGATGAGCCCGTTTCATGAAACGTTCTAATTGGATATCATGGTCCACATAGACCAGCCACGTTTCATCAAACCAGTTGGCATAGTTCTGCTCAAAAAGCAGAGGAATATCCATGAAAAAAATCGCTTCTGTCTGAGCCAACTGTTCTCTTAGTGCAGCCAGTTCCTCACGAATAATTTCCCCTTGGGTTTGCTTAGACCATTCTCGTTCTTCAGGGTTTGAAAAGATGAGACTAGCTAGGAGAGGACGATTGAGTTCTCCATTTTCTAAGATAATTTCCTGTCCAAAGTGCTGAACTAAGACCTGATATAGGCGCTCTCCAGGTTTTTGTAACTGGTGAACAAGTTGATCAGCATCCACAACTTGAAAGCCTTTTTGTCTTAGAAAATTTGTCACAGTTGACTTCCCAGAGGCAATTCCTCCTGTGATTCCAATGATTTTTCCCATCAGTCCCTCCTTTGACACTGAGGACAAAAATGAGTTCCACGTCCACCAAGCTGGATTTTCTCAATGATGGTACCACAGCGTGAACATGCTTGACCAGTCCTATCATAGACCTGATGAAAATCCTGCATAGTTCCGTCTTCCCCAAAGGCATTGGTATAGGTTCGAATGGTAGAGCCGCCCTTTTCAACTGCCTGTCCCAAAACAGCAATGGTCTGGTCATGAATAGCTGACGCTTCTTCTGCCGTCAAAGTCTGGGAAGGTCTAGCTGGATGGACCTGTGCTCGCCAGAGGACCTCATCTACATAGATATTGCCCAGGCCAGCTACCAAGGTCTGGTCTAGGAGATGGGATTTGATAGGCTTTTTAGATTTGGATAAAGCAACTTGAAAGACCTGCAAATCAAAATCCTGCTCTTTTGGCTCAGGTCCTAGTTTTTTAGAAACAAAGTAGGCGTCCAATAGGTCGGGTACCAACAGTTCCATTGTACCAAACTTGCGTACATCCTCATAAACAAGCGTCCCACCATCCTCAAACTGGAAGAAAACATGGGCATGCTTGCGTTCAGGAACCTGGTCTGGATAGTAAAAATACTTGCCCTCCATTCGCAGATGGGAAATCAAGACCTTATCTGTTAAGTAAAAAAGCAAATACTTACCACGGCGTCCCATTGACTCTATAATCTGGCCAGGCAGTTCCCTTTGAAACTCTTCCAAATCCGTCTTAATCATCTTGAGATAGCGAATCTCTATATTAGAAATCTTCTTTCCCAAAATTAATTTCTCTAAGCCACGACGAACGGTTTCAACCTCTGGTAATTCAGGCATAAATCCTCCTTCTGTAAAAACAAGAAGCAGGCATGAGCCCACCTCTACTTAGTATTCTTTCTCATTATAGCCAAAATCAGCCAAATCTAGCTTTTTATCACGCCAGTTTTTCTTGACCTTGACCCAAGTTTCTAGGAAAACCTTATCCCCTAACATGAGTTCGATATCACGACGGGCCATGGTCCCAATTTTCTTGAGCATAGCGCCACCTTTGCCGATGATAATGCCTTTCTGGCTATCGCGCTCAACCATGATGGTTGCACGAATGTGAACCTTATCTGTCTCTTCATCACGCTTCATAGAGTCAACCACTACTGCAACTGAGTGAGGGATTTCTTCACGCGTTAGGTGCAAGACTTTCTCACGAATCATCTCTGAAACCAAGAAACGCTCAGGATGATCTGTGATTTGATCAGCTGGGAAATACTGGAAACCTTCCTCCAGATTCTCACTCAAAATATCGATTAGATGAGAAACGTTATTTCCCTGAAGGGCTGAGATAGGAACAATTTCCTTAAAGTCCATCTGGTTACGGAAGTCATCAATCTGAGCCAAAAGCTGGTCTGGATGGACCTTGTCAATCTTATTGACCACCAAAATAACTGAAACCTTGGCAGCTTTCAGACGCTCGACAATCATATCGTCGCCCTTACCACGTGGCTCATCAGCTGGCACCATGAATAGAACAGTATCCACTTCACGCAGAGTACTGTAGGCAGATTCCACCATGAAATCTCCAAGAGCCGTCTTAGGCTTATGAATTCCAGGTGTGTCGATAAAGACGATTTGTTCCTTATCCGTGGTGTAAATCCCCATGATTTTATTGCGCGTTGTTTGCGCCTTGTCACTCATGATGGCAATCTTTTGCCCCATGACGTGATTCAAAAAGGTTGACTTCCCAACATTGGGACGTCCTAAAATGGCTACAAAGCCTGATTTAAATGTCATAATTTCCTCTTAGTATTTAAAATAATAAATCCCAAATGCGTGGGAGAAAGATAAGTGCACCTGTCACTGCGGCAAGAAGGGAAACCACAAGCACGGCACCTGCTGCCATGTCCTTGGCTTTCTTTGCCAACATAGAAAAGTGATAGTGACTGGCTAAATCCACCACATTTTCGATAGCAGAATTAATAATTTCAAAGGCTACTACCAAGAAAATGCTCATTAGGAGAAAGAGCCATTCGATTCGTGACACCTGAAAAACAAAACCTGCAAGGATAACTACTAGAGCCGTCACTGCATGTTTTCGCATATTGCGTTCTTCCTTGATCGCAGTCAGAATCCCTGTGATGGCAAATTCTAAACTGGATACCAGGTCACGATTTTTCCATTTTCGTTTATTGTCTTGTGAGTCCATAGGCTGTCAAAATTTCTTCTTGTAAACCGAACATCTCCGCTTCTTCTTCCGGAGTGTAGTGATCGTAGCCGTTAATGTGTAAAAAGCCGTGTACTGCCAAGAAGCCCATCTCACGCTCAAAGCTGTGACCATATTCCTCAGCCTGCTCATGTGCCTTATCAATAGAGATGAACAATTCCCCAATATAGGCATCAAACTCAGACATCATCTCTACTAATTCAGGATTTTCAAGCAAATCTTCCTCATCAAAGGAGATATCCAACTCTGGTTTATACTCAAGGCTGATGACATCTGTCGGACGATCCGTATCACGGTACTCGAGGTTGAGTTCGTGGCTACGATCGTTGGTCACAAAAGTGACTGCCATCTCCTTGTCTTCTTTTCCTATTTTTTGGGCAGCAAATTCCAAAATTTCTTGGGTTTGTTGCAAGATTTCTTGTGAAACTTGACCAGTTTCATCTACCATTTCAATATACATGTACTTCTCGATTCTCTTTACTTGGCTTTATTATACCATATTTCCATGATTTTATTCTACCTTTTTGATATAATACTATGGAATACAATCAGAAGGAGAGAACGATGTCATTTGACGGATTTTTTTTACACCACATGGTTGAGGAATTGCGAAGCGAGTTGGTCAATGGTCGCATCCAGAAAATCAATCAACCTTTTGAACAAGAGTTGGTCTTGCAAATCCGCAGCAATCGCCAAAGCCATCGCCTGCTCCTTTCTGCCCATCCCGTTTTTGGACGCATTCAGCTGACCCAAACGACCTTTGAAAATCCAGCCCAACCTTCTACTTTTATCATGGTTTTGAGAAAATATTTACAAGGCGCCGTAATTGAGTCCATCGAGCAAGTGGAAAATGACCGAATTGTGGAGATCACGGTTTCCAATAAAAACGAGATTGGAGATCATATCCAGGCTACCTTGATTATCGAAATCATGGGCAAACACAGCAATATTCTCCTCGTGGATAAAAGTAGCCATAAAATCCTCGAAGTCATTAAACACGTTGGTTTTTCACAAAATAGCTACCGCACCCTGCTTCCAGGATCGACCTATATCGCTCCGCCAAGTACCGAATCTCTCAATCCTTTTACTATCAAGGATGAAAAGCTCTTTGAAATCCTGCAAACACAGGAATTAACAGCTAAAAATCTTCAAAGTCTCTTTCAAGGTCTGGGACGCGATACGGCAAATGAATTGGAAAGCATACTGGTTAGTGAAAAACTTTCCAATTTCCGTAACTTTTTCAGTCAAGCAAGCAAACCATTTTTGACAGAGACTTCTTTCAGCCCAGTTCCTTTTGCGAATCGTGTAGGAGAGCCTTTTACCAACCTTTCAGAGCTCTTGGACACCTACTATAGGGACAAGGCTGAACGCGACCGTGTCAAACAGCAAGCCAGCGAACTCATTCGTCGTGTTGAAAATGAACTTCAGAAAAATCGACATAAGCTAAAAAAACAAGAAAAAGAATTACTGGCAACAGACAATGCTGAGGAATTTCGCCAAAAGGGTGAATTGCTGACAACCTTCCTCCACCAAGTACCTAATGACCAAGACCAGGTTATCTTAGACAACTACTACACCAATCAACCTATCACCATTGCGCTGGATAAGGCCTTGACTCCCAGCCAGAATGCCCAACGCTATTTTAAACGTTACCAGAAACTCAAAGAAGCCGTCAAATACTTGACTGAGTTGATTGAAGAAACCAAGGCAACTATTCTCTATCTGGAAAGTGTCGAGACCGTCCTCAACCAAGCTGGGCTGGAGGAAATCGCTGAAATCCGTGAAGAATTGATCCAAACAGGTTTCATCCGAAGAAGACAACGGGAGAAAATCCACAAACGCAAAAAACCAGAACAATATCTGGCGAGCGATGGCAAGACCATCATCTATGTCGGACGCAATAACCTGCAAAACGAGGAACTAACCTTTAAAATGGCTCGCAAGGAGGAACTTTGGTTCCATGCCAAGGACATCCCTGGAAGCCATGTAGTCATCTCAGGCAATCTCAATCCTTCTGACGAAGTTAAGACGGACGCGGCGGAGCTAGCTGCCTACTTCTCCAAAGGGCGCTTGTCAAATCTAGTTCAGGTGGATATGATTGAAGTTAAAAAACTCAACAAACCAACAGGTGGCAAACCCGGTTTTGTTACTTATACTGGACAAAAGACCCTCCGTGTCACACCAGACCCAGAAAAAATCGCATCCATGAAAAAATCCTGATTCAACTTGAAATCAGGATTTTCTTTTACATTTTAGTCTGCAATCAAGGTTTCCAAACCAACCTTCATCATATCAGTGAAGGTATTTTGGCGTTCTTCTGCAGTGGTATCTTCATCTGGATTGACCAAGCTATCAGAAATGGTCATGATTGCAAGAGCGTCAACATGGTGTTGAGTCGCTAAATAGTAAAGAGCTGCTGCTTCCATTTCCACAGCTTTAACTCCCCATTTACCAAGCTCGATGTTCTTTTCAAAGTAGTTTGAGTAAAAGACATCTGATGACAAAACGTTCCCAACGTGGGTGGTCATACCGAGATCTTTAGCGATATGGTAGGCCTTGTCTAGCAAATCAAAGCTAGCGATTTGTGGGAAATCATACTGTGGCCAGTCGTTGCGAATGATGTTTGAGTTAGTTGCAGCTGCTTGTGCCAAAACCAATTCACGAACGTGAACATCCTCATTTAATGAACCCGCAGTTCCCACACGGATCAATTTTTTCACACCGTAGTCCACAATCAACTCACGCGCATAAATCGAAATTGATGGCATCCCCATCCCAGTTCCCATGACAGATACACGGTGACCCTTGTAAGTACCAGTGTAGCCAAACATGTTACGCACTTGGTTAAAACAAACAGCATCTTCAAGGAAGTTCTCCGCAATAAACTTAGCACGAAGAGGATCCCCAGGAAGAAGAATTTTATCAGCAATTTCACCCTGCTTAGCAGCAATATGGATAGACATAATTAAGATATAAAGGGCGACAGAGAACAAAGTAAAAATAGGAAACTGACGAAGCATCGCAGATGCTAGACAGTTTATCTTTTTTACACAGTTCTCCGCCCGTATTCAGTTCAGCAAATACGGTTTACCCATCCTTTCTTTTATTGTTTTGAAAAGTTTTCCGCCCGTGTTCAAATTAGAACACCTCGCTCTACCTTTCTTTATTCTAAATGTGATAGTCAAAAGGATACCAAACCCGTCAAAAAGCAAAGGGAAAATAGGAGTTGGGTGCAGTGAGCGATGCTCGCTAGACCAACTATCTTTTTCCCACTGCTTTTAGGGTGGGTTCAATTCCTTTCTTTCTTAATCTTGATGACAAATAACAAATAGGAGAATAGCACGGGTTCAATTCAAAACCAAACTACCCTACCTTTCAATATTTTTAGAAAAGTTTTCCGCTCGTGTTCAAATCAGAACATACGCTCTACCTTTCTTTTTTTATTTTTATATTTCATAGCTAGGAAAAATCGTATTCAATCATGACTCCGATAAGCCTACTACATTTTTATTTCAAACAGTTATTGATAAACTGATAATAGTTTTTTATCTTTTAAGATAAATCCTTGATTTGAAGAAACGGGCATTTCCTACCTAATTACTTTATTCTTTGACTGCTGACACAGTATGCTAGCCCAAGGAAAACGGTCTAACACTTTTGCAAAACCATAAGCTAGGAAAGCAGTTACTAAGAGATACGGAAGAGAATCTAAACCTAGCCCAGTGAAACCTATGACTAATCCGGTTGCAGAAATGGGCGCCCTCAAGGTCACAGATAAAAAGCAAACCGATCCCAAAAGCAAAATACTTGGCTGACTGTCCAAGCCTAGAATCATGCCCAAGAGAGCAGCTCCAGCCATCCCCAAGGCAAAAGATGGCGTAAGAGTACCACCATAGGCCCCTGCCCAAAGGATAATAAGAACGACCACTGCTTTTAGGAAAAACATGAGAAGCACTGTTTGACCACTGCTACCATTTAAAATTTCCTGAGCCATCATGCGTCCATTGCCAAGTAGATGCGGAAAGGAACTTGCCAGACCAACAAGAAAAAGAAAAGCTGAGGGCAATGTGAGAAGTATTCGTTTATCTTTTATCCTGTTTGAAGACACTTCTTTACTTAAACGACCAAAAAGCCAAGCTAGGGGGGTTAAGAAAAGAAGTAATAAAGGGACAATCCACACTTCCTTTAATGACCATGCAATAGCTGGAATCTGGTAGAGAGCATGATCTGAAATAACCAATCCTGCTGTATAGGTTGACACATAGGTAGTCAAACCGACTAAGACAAATCGCTTGATAGATAGAGTAATTCCTAGAGTCTCAAAAACGAAGAAAACACTTGTTAATGGAACCTGATAGACAGCCGCTAAACCAGCACCAGCACCACAAGCAAGGAGAAAGATGCGATCCTTCATAGACAGTATACATATTTTTCCAATTGGCCCGGCAAATAGAGTTCCAATCTCTCGTGGCGCAGCTTCTTTGCCAATAGGTGCTCCCCCTCCAACTGCAATAATCTGCCAAATTGAATGAAATAGCTGTCTTAAAAAATGAAGCTTGTATTGTGAAGTCTCATCCTTCATCTGAGCTTTGATGGAATAAATCTTCGACCCTTTTTGCAAGAAGTACCAGACTAAGGACGAGCTAAGACCCACGATTATTAAACTTAGTCCTATCCGTGAGGAGGAAACTCCATCTGTCAAAAATCCACTATGATGCTCTGACTGACCAAAAGCTAGCCCCTCCACCATCTCTAAAAGATAATGGAGAAATATACCAGATAAACCCGAAACTATTCCTTGCAGAATTACTGCTATGAATAATCTAAAATTATAAGGGATTTCTCGAAAAATACTCCTCAATTCTATTAACATGATTACAATTCAGCAAGAATCGCTTTAAGCAAGCCTTTGAAGTCACCTTTGACACGCTCTGTCACTTCCACAACTTCCTCGTGGTTGAGTTCTTCTTGGAAGCCAGCAGCATGGTTAGTAATACATGAAATTCCTAGAACTTTCAAGCCTGAGTGAGCTGCCACAATAACTTCAGGAACAGTGGACATACCAACGGCATCTGCTCCCAGTGTCTTATAAGCACGGATTTCTGCTGGTGTTTCATAAGTTGGACCAGTTACACCGATATAGACACCTTCATCAAGCTTGATACCAAGTTTTTTAGCCACTTCATGGGCAGTTGCACGGTATTCTGGTGTGTAGGCTTTAGACATATCTGGGAAACGTGGACCAAAATCATCTAAGTTTTCACCCATCAATGGGTTTTGACCCGTCATGTTGATATGGTCTGAGATAGCCATCAAAGTACCAGGACCATAGCCAATACCGCCAGCTGCATTGGTTACAATGACACCTTCACATCCGAGAACTTTCATCACACGTACTGGGAAAGTCACGACTTCAATAGGATTTCCTTCGTAGAAATGGAAACGACCTTGAAGAGCCAAGACCTTGCGACCTGCAAGTTCTCCATATACCAATTTACCAGCGTGACCGACTACTGTCGAACGGCCCCAGTTTGGAATATCTGCATAGTCTACTACAACTGGATTTTCGATTTCTTCTGCCAACTCTCCAAGTCCTGATCCAAGGATTAAACCAAACTCGGGAGCTTGGATTCCCTTGTCTTTCAGAAAAGCAGCTGTTTCTTGGATCTTATCTAAAAATGTCATTGTGTGTCTCCTTTATTATTTTTTAGCATTTGACCGATTTTGTCAAAAGTTTTAGCATTGCGAATGGTGATATTGCGATAGAAAGGCATCTTGAGCAAGTACTTGTGATAGGCAGTTGCATAGTAGGATTCTTCAGAAAATTTCCCCCAGAAAAGCCCAAGTCTTCCAAAATGAACCACTTCATCTTTCAGTTCCAAACTTTCAACTTTTTCAATGACTTGATCCACATCCAAGCCCTCCGTGTAGAAGAGCACATCCTTTCGTGCCAAATCTTTGGTCCACCATTCAGGCATATTTTCAAGTTCCGCTTCAAAGTCCTCAAGACTCAGCAAGGAAAAGCTCTGAATAAATGGATAATGGATTTCAAAGAAAGCCTCTAACTTTTCAACCAATTGGGCTTTGGGAGCTGTCGAAGTAAAGAAAATGTTGCCACTGTTGATGTAGGTCTCAACCTTTTCCAGTCCCAACTCCGTCAATTCTTGACGAAGTTGCGCCATGACAACCTTATTCTTCCCACCAACATTAATGCCCCTAACCAGTAAAGCATAGCGCGTCATCTTATACCAATTTATCTAAGAAACTTTCCCCAATCATGGCAGTTTCAACACCAAAGTTATCCGCAACTGTCGCTGAGATATCTGCAAAATGTCCGACTGGAATGACACCATTTCCTTTAAAGGCAGGGCTATAGGCCAACAATGGAATATATTCACGAGTGTGATCAGTTCCAGCATAGGTTGGGTCATTTCCATGATCCGCAGTAATCAAGAGAAGATCGTCCTCTCTCATAGCAGCGATAATTTCAGGCAAGCGTTCATCAAACTCATGCAAGCAATCACGGTAACCATGAGCATTGCGGCGGTGTCCATAAAGGGCATCAAAATCAACCAAGTTTGTAAAGGAGAATCCTTTTTCAAACTCAGCAAGTCCCATGGTCTTCAATAATGTATCAATTCCGTGGCTGTTTGACTTGTTGTGGCCCATGTCATGATTGATACCAGCGCCATTAAAGATATCGTTGATTTTACCAACAGCATAAGTATCGATACCTGCTTCATTGAGTTTATCCAAAACGGTTGGTGCAAATGGAGAAACGGCCAAGTCACGACGATTTGCCGTACGAGTGAAGTTACCTGGCTCACCCACATAAGGACGGGCAATGATACGGCCTAGAAGTGCAGGACGCTCAAGGGTAATCGAACGCGCGTATTCACAGATACGGTACAATTCATCCAAAGGAATGATATCTTCGTGGGCAGCAATCTGCAAAACAGGGTCAGCTGAAGTATAGATAATCAACTCCCCAGTTTCCATCTGACGTGGTCCAAAATCGTCGATAACAGCTGTTCCTGAGTAAGGTTTGTTGGCTTCACGAATAACCTTGCGTCCTGAAAATTCTTCGATTTTTGTCAAGATTTCTTCTGGGAATCCATTCCAGAAAGTATCGAAAGGTTCTGTAATGTTAAGGCCCATAATTTCCCAGTGTCCCGTCATGGTATCCTTACCAAGAGATACTTCTTCCAATTTTGTCACATATCCTGTTGGATTGCTTTCAGCTGGTACAGTCTTCAGAGGCGTTTCGCGAGGAATATTTCCTAGACCGATTTTAGCCATGTTTGGCACATTCAAACCAACTGTTTTTGAAATGTGTCCCAGTGTGTCAGAAGCTCCATCTGGAACTCCTGCATTGACAAAGTTATTGGCATCTGGTGCAGCACCGATTCCCACAGAATCCAGTACCACCAAGTGAATACGATTAAATTTTGACATAGTCTGTCTCCTTACTATCTTAGTTATCTTGCTTTTGTTGAAGTTAAAATCTGAACCCCGTCTCGTCCAGCAACGATGACCTTATCCACCATTTGGTTGAACAAGCCATGCTCTACGACACCAACGATATGGTCCAATTCTTGCCCGAAGGCAATCGGATCTTCAATGACATCCAAGGCTAGGTCAATGATAAAGTTCTGCATATCGGTCACAAAACGTTGGCCGTCTTTTTCACGGAAACTTGGTTTGTAGCCAGCTCGCTCAAACAGACGAAAGACCTGTTCTGCGCCATACTGAACCACTTCTACTGGCAATTTAAAAGCACCTAGTTTCTCTACCAGTTTGCTTTCATCTACCACCCAAATGTATTCTTTTGAGGGCGTTGCGACAACCTTCTCCATCAGAAGGGCACCACCTCCGCCTTTGATTCCGTTAAACTGGCTATCTACTTCATCCGCCCCGTCAACCGTCACATCGACAAAGTCTACTTGATCAATTGACTTGAGCGGGATGTTAAGACCTTCAGCCTGTTTACTGGTCACACTGGAAGTCGTTACAGCAGTAATCTGCAAACCTTCTTCCTTAATCCGACGACCGATTTCTTCTACGAAATAGTAGGCAGTAGAGCCCGTTCCAAGTCCGACTACCATGCCATCCTTGACAAACTCAGCAGCCTTGATACCTGCCATCTTTTTCAGATTCTCCACTTAAACACCTCCATTAAAGAGCTACTTTTATTATAACATGTATCCGTTTTTATTTCATGAATACACTTGAAAAACCCGAACATTTTTATTTCGGGTTTTAGTGTCCTATTTAACCATATCTGGATCGTAATCATAGAATCCTGTATCGAGGAAACGATTTTTGGGGTGTAACTTGCGCACTTCCTCATCCAACAAGAAGGCTTGGTCATGACTAAAGTTGCACTCTTGGATCAAGCTGCGTGCTTGGACAAAGAGTTTGGCAATTTCTACAAAGTTCTGACCAGGTGTGTAGAGCCCCTCTAGCTTCCAGTGAGTAAAACCATGCTCCACCAATTCAGTTAATTTGGTCATTAAATCAAGGTCATTATTGGCAAAGATGTGGGTACCATGATTGTCTTCAAAGATGGAATAATGGCTCTCTGGGTCGCTCGGTTCCGCCAAGAAGAGGTCACGTTTACGCGTCTTTTCATCATCGATATGTGTAAAGTTATAGTAGTTTTGCAAGAGCGGACGCTTAGAATGGTGAATGACGCTAGCTCCGTAAACCAAGACTTCAGCAGGAATTTCCAAAATTTCTGGCATCTTGAAGAGCTCAGCAGATGGAATTTCACGCGCCAAAACAGCCTCAGATGCGCCAGCCTTTTGTCCCCAGAAGTTAATCTGACGACTACTTGTTACCATGGTTGAAGCATCGTAGATGGTCTTAAAGGAGTAGCCATCGCGATTGACCACATAAAAGACACCTGCATCCCCAACAGTAATATAGTCTGTCTTGATTTCTTCCAAGAAGTCTAGGAAAGGTTTGATGCGGTCCATCATATCTTGGTGCATGAGGGCATTAACCGCGACAATCAATTCCTTGCCTGCTTCATGAACCAACTTAGCGATGGTGCGTAAGTCTTCATGACTAAAGGTCGTTGGCAGACGAAGTCCAAAATCTTTCTCACCGACATAGATACGGTCGACGCCAACTTCGAGTAACTGTTCAACTTGTTCAATACTTTCAGCAGTTGCTGTAATAATAATCTTTTCCATAAGGAAAATTATACCACATTTCTCAAAAATCAGCTATGAATACTGGGAGTTTTATAAAAAGTCAAAGTCTTTTTTAAAGTTTTCATTCAAAAAGTGGACGGTAACCAGTACCGTCCACTTTCTTTTTTATGCATGTGTTTTTTCTACTAGGTGGCCATCATTCATGACATAAATACGGTCAACCTTATCAAGAAGGCGTGTATCATGTGTAATCATGACAACTCCTCTACCTTGTTCATGGGCAATGGCAGCCAACATTTCCGTTACTTGGTAAGCACGCTCGGTATCCAGACTGGCTGTCGGCTCATCTGCAAGCACGATGCTTGGATTGTTATAAAGCGCTCTAGCTATCGCGGCACGTTGACGTTCGCCACCTGATAGAGCCTTGGGATAATGATCTTGTACTTTTTCCAAATCCAACAACTCAAAGAGCTCTTTTCGATCACTTTTATTATTTTTTCCCTTATCCAATCTGTCAATCAAATCCAGCTGTTCCTTTACCGTTAGAAAAGGAATTAAGTTTGAAGCTTGTAGAATAAAACCAAACTCTCTAAAACGGAGATCTGTTTTTTCCTTCTCCGTCAAACTGCCTGTTTCCTTCCCCTTTACTAGAATCTTTCCACTCGATGCTTCCTGAAGTTGTCCTAGAGTTGTTAGAAAGGTTGTCTTGCCAGAGCCAGAAGGACCAACGATAGCTACGAACTCTCCCGCATTTAGCTGAAAATTCGTCTCATGCAGGGCTACGACTTTCATCTTTCCTTCCCCGTAGGTTTTTGTCACTTGAGTCATTTCAATCAATGCTGTCATACTATTCTCCTTATCACTCTGCAATCGCAGTAATCGGGTCCACCTTTAGCAAGCGTGGAAGTGAAATGACACCACCTAGAAGGGCCATCAAGGAAATTACCAAACTTAGGACAGAGTAGGCTATCCAACTTGGATAGAAAAAGAAGGTAGCTGGTAAGACTAAAATCACTCCTCCGATTGCCAGCAAGGCTAAAGCAATCCCCATACTAGCTAGGAGGAAGATTTGACAGAAAAGGGACCATACAATGGTTTTGATCTGTATTCCTTGAGCCCGCATTATTCCATAAAGTCCTAGTTTTTGGATGGTAATGATATAAACAAAAATCCCCACAATCAAGCCTGTGATGACAATCATAGCAAGAATCATCCCTGAAAATACATTAACCTGAGGTGTGTAACCAGGGATTTTAGATATCATTGTTGGAATGGAAATCTGTTTCAGTCCATCGCCAGCCACTTCTATATCATTTTTCAATACCAAGGCAGAGATGGAACGATTGGCTTTCAAGGTTCCTTGTAAGGTCCAATAAGTCGTCAGACTCGTAAAGACAACAGGCTCAGTGAAAAATTTATTTCCTTGAGTCAGGCCTACAATCTTGTAACTTGCCTCACTTCCATTAAGCTGAATGGCATCGCCTAGCTTAATTCCATAATTTTCAAAGGACTGATCCACGATAACCTCATCATCCCCTTCAGGGTAACGACCCTCCGTCAAACTAGGTGAGATAAAAGAGTCCCAGTTTTGAGCAAAGATGGAAACATTGACCTTTTCACTACCATCGACTAGATTGGTTACAGCAAACATATAGCCCAATGGAGCAGCCTCTTCAGAACTCTTATCCTTGTAGTCCTTTTCAGGAATAAAAGATGCCGTCAAATTATCATTTGCGTAGTCGGATAAAACGACACCCGTTGCTTGCCAATTATCAATAGCTGCTCGGTTGTTTCGCACAAGACCAAGAGCTAGACTGGTCATAAAAAAGACCATAAAAGCGATAAGAAAAATGGTAGTTAGAATCAAACTATATCGAAGTTTATTTCGTACTATTTCTTTGATAGCAAGATACATGCTTATCTCCTTTAACTTTCCCCAGAGGTAGCAAGAAGGCCACCCAATCCAATAGACAGAATCTCTGTCCTTCCATCCATTCAAAACAACTCCTACCTATTCTTTTAAAATGAATCAAGGTAGCAACTTAACAAATTATATTAGGAAAAAGCCTCAGCTTGCTATCAATTTATATAAGTTATCCTTTCCTTTCTCAGTATATTTATAATAGAGAAAGTCAGGTCATCTGTTCTAAGTGTAACATCCATGCTATCACTTTCTCTAGTGGGTGTCAAGAAGAGTGACTTAGAAGATGATAAGAGACTTTAGTAGTTTTGTAACTATTCTGTAACAATTCTCTGCATAAAAAATGATAAAATAGTTAGGTACTGTTAAGGAGAGAATCATGCCCGCAAGAAAACTAGAAGCTTATGAGTTTGAACAAATTCCAGAATCGAAACAAACTCCGCTTTACCAAGATTATACACCAGAAGCCCCTATCGGCTCTAACCTAAAAGAGATTTTATTTTTTGTCAATATCGCTTGTTTCTGTATTTTTATGGCACTTTTTAGTTTTATCTTTTTAGCTATAAAATTAAATACAGCTTTATCCTTTATCGCTGCAATGGGTCTTAGTTTCGCCCTTTTACAACTTCAAAGGAAGATAATGAAACGAAAATTTTCAAAATAAAGGTTGGTACTACTACCAACCTCTTTTCTAGTTACCAAAAAAGACAGTTATATAACTGTCTTTTTTTATTTATTCTTACGTTTTGAAGGAGATTGAATAGCGATTTTAACTTCAAAAATTGTTCCTCTAGGTTTGTTATCTTTGACGCTAATCGTTCCTCGTAAGGCATCTACGATCTGCTTGGCTAAAGATAGTCCAAGACCAAAGCCACCTTTCTGACGGGTTCTTGCCTTGTCTACACGGTAAAAACGGTCAAAGATTTTCTTCTTATCAGCAGCTGAGATTCCAATTCCGTTATCCGTTACTGTTAGATAGAGGTGGCGATCTGTAGCATAAACTACGAACTCAATTTTCCCATCTTCTTCGGTATACTTGATGGCATTGTCAAATAAGATGGTCATGAGCTGTTTTAGGAGCAACTGATCGGTCATGAAAGGACGATAAATCCGATTTTCATACTCAAAAATACGATCATTTTCAGAAGCAATCAACTCATAGTTAGCAAAGGTCGTCTTAAAGAACTGTGGAGAAACTTCTGCTATTTCTGGTTTGATTCCATCATCGCGACGTGCAAGGTTGAGAAGATTGGTCGTGAGGAAGCGCATGTTACGAACTTCTTCAAGGCTCGAAGCAATACTTTCGCTGGATTCCATGATCGTTGCCTCTGGTTTTCGAAAGAGATTCTCTAACCGATTTTGTAAAACGGCCAAAGGCGTTCTCAGTTCGTGACTGGCATTTTCGACAAAGGACTTCTGCTTTTGCATACTTTCCAGCAAGGGTTTGACACTGACACGTGCTAGGTAAACACTGGCAATTAAAGACAGGAGCCAGAAACTAGCCATGACTACAACAATTAAATGCTCGTGGTTTTGGCTGATTTGCTCGAGCTGGCTGGTATTGATTAAAACCGCAGCATATTTGACGTTGCTTGAGACGGAAGATGAATTGGTTTCCATCAAGATCATTCGGTAGGTTTCTTCCTGACCGTAGCTATTGACAACTTGGATTTGGCGAATGTGATTCAACTCCTTTTTGTCCAGCTTGATCTTATCCAAACCTAAAAAACGATTGCCCAGTAAGAGCTGATTAAAATCCTTGTCAAAGAGCAAGACTTCCGTATTGGAGCTGACATTGGGCTTGATTTCAGCCTTGTTGGCATCCGCTGTTGCTGGTTGAATATCCTTGACCTCTTCAGTTGCCCGATTCAGGGCTAACTGGATAACCGCTTGGGGACTGCTACTAAGGGCTTGGAGTTTTTCATCTACAGAAGTGTAGAGACTCGAGTGCATGACCTGGAGGATAATCAAGGTCATAGCAGAGAAGATCAGGGTGAACACTCCAAAGTTTCGAATGAAATAGCTGAAATCATCCGCGTACCATGTTTTTTTTAGTTTATTGAACATCTTTTAAAATATACCCGACACTACGCAAGGTTTGAAGATTTTCAGCAAAGGCTGTTCCCTTCAATTTCTTACGAACTTTTGAGACATAGACTTCTACAACGGAAATAGTTGTATCGCTATCAAATCCCCATAGACGGTCAAAAATTTGCGTCTTGGGAAGAATAACATTTTGATTTTGAAGAAAATAAACCAATAACTCAAACTCTTTTCCGAGTAGTTCCACAGGCGTGTCTTCCACCTTCACTTCATTCGTTGAAAGGTTGACGACAATATCTCCATAGGTCAAGGTGTTTTCGTTGAACTTACCTGAACGTTTGAGAAGGGCTTGGATCCGCATTTTGAGTTCTTCTAGGTAGAAAGGTTTGGTGAGGTAGTCATCCGCTCCCAACTCAAAACCATGTCCCTTATCATCTAAACTTTCCTTAGCAGTCATGATGAGGACTGGTGTTGTAATTCCTTTTTCGCGCAACTCTTTCAAGACTTGGAACCCATTTTTTTCCGGCAACATCAAGTCAAGCAAAATCAAGTCATAGACGCCACTTTCAGCTTCGTAGAGACCTTCTTCTCCATCAAAAACCTGCATGACATCTGCAAAATCATCTAAAAAGTCAAATACTGAGTTTGACAGGCCTAGGTCATCTTCTACTAATAAGATTTTTATCATCAGAAACTCCTCCTTGTTATGATTATTATACCAAAATTGCCTTAAAAAAAACTCAACTCTCTCGTTTTCAGATAGAAAGTTGAGTTTTTGTTTACATTTCGAACGAATTAAGCTTTGGCATATTGGGCTACAACAGCTTCGACTGCTGCTTTCTCACGCTTAATCAAGTCAACACGCGCTGCAATTTCCTTGATTCCCATACCGATATTACGGCTAAGCGCAAGGTCAGAAAGTTGCGGTTCAAAGAATTCCTTGTACTCTGCCAAGCGTTGCTCTGTCTTAAATACATGGGCAGGTAGGATAACAAAGCTATCAAAGCTCATATCCCCACCAAGAGCTGCCTTGATCCAATCCCAGTTTTCACGCGCCCATACCCAAACAGTTTCTTGAGTTGTTTGATGAGCAAGGAACTGGTAATACCAAGCAGACAAGTCTTGTGGTTTCACTACAAATTTGTCCTTCCATGAACGAATCAAGGTTTGGATATTGTCAGCATCTGTACTGTAGGCTAGAGCTGCTGCCAACTGGCGTTTGAAAACAGCATCTGTCGCATGAGTGTAGAGGTCCAGATAAGTTGCGACCAAGTCCTTGGTCTCATGGTGTTTCATCTCATTGATGAGAACTTGTGCACGGATAGCCGCTGGAAGTCCTGCAAGATTTTCCTTGTGAGTTGCAAAGATTTGGCTAGCGACTTGACTAGCTTCTGCATCATTTGAGCGAATCATCATAGAAACAGCCAACTGACGAACCAATTCGTCTTCATCCGATTCACCATCTTTGGCTTCAAAACCAAGACGGGCATAGTTATGACGAGCCAATTTAGCAACCAGACGGTTAAAGGCTTTCTCAGTTTCTGTTCCTTCATCAATAAAGCGCTCAAGGGCAGAAATCACTTGAGAAACAGCTGAAACCACCAGATAAGACTCTTCCTTAGCAAGTTTATCAAGGACTGGAAGCAAGTCTGCATAAGAAATGTGCCCTGCTTCAGCCAACAAACGACGTTCTTGAACGATTTGCAGTTTGCTTGTGTTATCAAGTATCTCTAACTCAGCAAGAACAGCTTCTAACAAGTCTCCTTGATAGTCGGTAATGTAGTGGGCAGTATTTTCCGTGTTGAGGCGAAGAGCTCCTTCATTTTCAGCAAGAAGAGCGGCATAGCCAGGGATTTCGATACTTTCAGTTTCGAGTGTATCTGGCAAACCTTTCCAGTTGCTGTTAAGTGGCACCACCCAGAAACGGTTCTTGTCTTCGTGCTCACCGATAAAGAATTGTTTTTGTGAAATCTTCAAGACATCATTTTCAACTTTGACAGTGAGAACTGGATAACCAGGTTGCTCCAACCAAGAATCCATGAAAGCTGCAACATCTCGTCCTGATGCCTGACCAAGGGCATTCCAAAGGTCACGACCAATGGTGTTGCTGTACTGGTGCTTTTCAAAGTAAGCATGCAAGCCTTTAGCGAAATCAGCATCACCGAGCCAACGGCGAAGCATATGCATGAGACGGCTTCCTTTGGCGTAGACAATAGCGCCATCAAAGAGCGTATTAATTTCATCTGGGTGTTTGACTTCGACATGGACAGACTGAACACCATCCGTCGCATCACGTTCAAGAGCGAGAGGTACTCCACCTGTTTGGAAGTCTTCAAAGATATTCCAAGTTGGCTCGATGACATCGACACAGACATATTCCATCATGTTAGCGAAGCTTTCATTGAGCCAGAGGTCATCCCACCATTTCATAGTCACAAGGTTTCCAAACCATTGGTGAGCCAACTCATGTGCTACAACTAGGGCAACTTGTTGACGGCTAGCAAAGGTTGAGTTCTCATCCACAACCAAGTAAACTTCACGGTAGGTCACAAGACCCCAGTTTTCCATAGCACCTGCTGAGAAGTCAGGAAGGGCGATATGGAGAGATTGAGGAATTGGGTACTTAACTCCGTAGTAATCTTCGTAGAACTCAATTGAGCGAACGGCGATATCCAGTGAGAAATCAAGGTTAGATAGTGGGTGGGCTTTGGTTGAGTAGACACCGACGAGGGTACCGTTCTTCGTTTTAGCGGTCACCCCTTGCAAATCACCTGCTACAAATGCCAACAAGTAAGAAGACATGCGAGGTGTTGTCTCAAACTTCCAGATACCCGTTTCCTTGCGGTTTTCAACATCGATTTCTGGCATGTTTGACAAGGCCACTTCACCTTCTGCTTGGTCAAAACGTAGAGCGAGGTCAAAAGTTGCTTTGGCTTCAGGCTCATCCACACATGGGAAGGCTTCACGTGCGAAATGGCTCTCGAACTGAGTAGACAAGACTTCCTTCTTGACTCCATCAACAGTGTAGTAAGAAGGGTAAATCCCTGTCATGTTGTCTGTAATTTTTCCTGAAAAGGCGATGACCAATTCAACTTGACCAGCCTCAGCCAATTCGATATGAAGGGCTTCATTGTCATGGTCAACTGTAAACGGACGAGCTTGACCCGCAACTTCTACAGAAGTGATTTCCAAGTCTTTTTGGTGAAGGGAAATACGGTCACTCTGTGCTTGACCAGTAATGGTCACCTTCCCAGAAAAGGTCTTGGTCTCACGACTCAAGTCTAAAAATAAATCATAATGTTCAGGAACAAATTGCGTAATAAAATGTTCAACTGCTTGCATAGTTTTCTCCTATTCTAAGTTTAAGAGTTTTACTCTTCTTCAAACAAACTTATTATATCATGTTTTGCTTAAGAAAAAAGGATTGGACGGTGATTTCCAAAACTTTCTTCCTTTTACATTCTACAGTGGGTAGACCTTGCGAAATTCTTCTAAAACAACCTTGCTGTCAGATGTAAAAGTCAAGCCCGCTTCCTCCAGCCACTCCGTGAAACAGTCTTCATGAACCTGGCGCCAATAGGCTAAAGATTTGTCTCCCTCACCTTCCTTATAGGCATGGTCAGCAGAAACTTGATGAAAGGGCTGAACGGAAACCTTGGTAATTTCGACAATGCAGACAGCTCGATCTTGGCTATCTAAAATGATGTCAAAGGTTCCTTCTCGTGGAAGAGGTTCGTCTTCTATTGCATAGAGGTCGTAGGCTGAGGCAGTTGCTGTCTTTTCGCCTTTTAAAACCAAATCTGCCAAGAGATCTGCTTCCACTCCAAAAGCCCAGGCATCTATCTCATCTCCGATAGAGGGGTTAATTTGCTTGTAAATATTCCACATTTCTTGAGGTATCATGGGTTGCTCCTTTTATTTGAATATACCTTGACGATTTAACTTTAACATATTTTCCATGTAGAGATTTAATGTAGCTGAAATTTCTTTTCTAGAAATAATTCTTCGTATAATCTCTGATTGTCCTTTACTGATATCTAAAACATCATAGTTTTCATTCACGAATAAATGCAACTTCATTTTATCAATAAAGTATTTAAAATCTCTATTAAATCGCTTTAACCAAATCGCTGTCTCTTCACGTTGATAGGCAGGCATCATGGGAGTCTCTTTTCCACTAAAATAAGATTTCAAATCAAATAATAAGCAATCAATTCTATCTAAATATTTAGTGTAGCGATACGTATTGATGGTTGGTGCTTTGTGTTTAGGCCACAAAAAATGAAGGTTTAAATTGGAACGAACAAGCTCATAATCTTTTCTCCACTTTTCATAATCATTTTCGTGAAACTGAACAATTTGCTTTCTACCACAAATAATATCAGCAGCAAGTCGAATATTTCGTCCTTCAATCTCGTCTATCAAATGATCTTTTCTAGCAGGGATTTGAAATTTATTACTTAATTCTTGATACAAAGTTCTGTCACTTGCATCTGGATCCTCACATAAATGATCAAATAAATATGGGATGTAGTTTGGATTGTTCTTCTTCAAAAATTGATAAAAATCACTCTGATAAAAAGCATCACATCGTTTTAAGTTTTCTTTGATGATTTCCATCCAACTCCTCCTACTTCAAAGACCAGCCACCATCTATTGTCAAGATTTGTCCTTGCATGGCGCTCGCTTTTCCACTTGCTAAGAAAAGGCTAATCTCTGCTACTTCCTCTGGCTCGATCCAGCGCTTGATGGGTGTTTCACTAGCCACCCAGTCTGCCAATCCACCTGGTTCAAAGTCTGCAGCAGTCATAGCTGTCTTAACAGCTCCTGGAGCGATACCAAAGACCTGAATCCCAGCTTCTGCATAGTCTAGAGCCAACTGCTTGGTAAAGCCAGCCAAGGCATGCTTGGAGGAAGTATAAGCGTGTCCACCGCCACCTGCTAGGCTCGAAGCAATCGAACACATATTGATAATAATTCCTTTTTTATTTTCCAGCATTTTTGTCAAATAATGTCGAGTTAGCTCAACAGGAGTTATGTAGTTGATTTCAAAAATCTCTTGAATTTCCCGCGCTGATTGTTCCAATAGGGGCTTATAAGCATCCAAAACTCCTGCAGTATTACACAAGACATCCACCTGAGGGCACCAGTCAAAAACAGGTTTCAAGTCTAATGTCAAATCCCTCTGTAAAAAGTAGAAATCACCCTGTAAGAGTGGATTTTCACCTTGGTCAACTCCATAAACTTGATACCCCTTCTCTAAAAAGAGTCGAGCTTGAGCCATACCAATCCCTGAACTTACTCCCGTAATCAATACACGTCTAGTCATGGACTTCTACCCAATCCGTCGCCAAAACATCACAAGGTGTCGGGCTCCACATGGAAAAACCTTCCCCTTCTCCATACACATTGATTAGGAAATAGGGCGTCACCTCAAGAGCTACACCATTTTGCTCGATGGTGTCAAAAAGTTGGACATAGTTTTCTGCCCCTCCCCAACCAGTTCGTACATATTTTTTCTTAGCCTTTAATCCAGGCAGGATTTCTTCAAATGTCATGATGTTCTCCTTTGTTGTCTACTTTTTTTATTATAACAAAAAATCGACAACCAATCTATCATGGTTCCCGATTTTGTTCTTCCCTAGTCTTTCCCACCAAGTTTGCTATTGATAGTCATCATGATACTAGCAATTTTCTCTCCCCAGTATGGGTCAGAAGCATAGCGTACATTCATACCAGAAGCCTTGTTTCCAAGGTGGTCTCTTCCACGGTCAATGTAGTTCTCACGAATCCACTTAGCTGCGCCGAGGATCCCCTTATCCACATCATCAAATTTTTTGGCCGAGGTATATGGGCTCGAATCATAAGCCGCAATTCCAAAGAAGTTATTCTTATCCTTGGCAATCTGGCTCCGACCCCAAGCACTCTCGAGTGCACTATGGGCCATTAAGTAAAGAGCATTTACACCATAGCGTTCCTCAGCTTCCTTAAAAATAGCACCCTTACCCGCAAGGCGACTATCCCTAATATTCATCAAAGAATAAACTTTATTCAATTCAGCTACGCTGTAATTACTTGGTTTAGTCAAATTTCTAAAGAGGAAGGGGTTTTCAATGGTAAAGCCATCAAAATGAATTCCATCAGTTGAATAATATTTCTTACCAATAGTCATAGCTGAGCTATGTGGCGCAACACGGAGACTTACATAAGGTGATAACTCATGGTAAAAATACTTGCCATCACTTGTATAATGAGGGACAAATTCACTATCTTTATCAATAGCTACTAAATCACTTTTATTCATGAAGCCGGATAAACCAGAAATATTGACTGGTATTTGACTATCTTTTTTAGATTGTGCATCTCCAAGTGAGACGATAGTTCCCTTTGATACATAACTCAATCTTTCACCAGAAGCGCTATAAACATAAGCAGTAATTGGCTTCACTTTGTAATATTTTGCCTCTGATATCCACTTCCCATTATTCTGGAAGGAATACTCTTTACCTTTGATCGTAAAAGTACCCGTTACATATCGACCATCATCTTTTAGATAGTACCAAGCATCGTAATCTTTGTCAAAAATCCATTCATTTTTGGCCATATAGCCACCAGATTTAAGGTAGTATGAACCAATCCATTCACGGGAAGCGTAGGCCCCACCTGACTTCAAGTAGAACCAGCTATTGTAGGATTTATCAAAAATCCACTCTTTTTCCGCCATAGCTCCACTATCTTTCAGATAGTAGTCACTTTTCCACTGGCTACTTGCCATCACACCATCACTATTGAAATAGTACCATGTCCCTTTGATTTTCTCCCATTTGTCGCGAGAAATCTTGCCTGAAGCTGTAGCATAGTACCACTTGTCGGATATTTTCACCCAATCGTTTTCTGCCATGGCACCACTACCTTGGAAGAGATAGTCATTATAGATGGTGCGACTAAGCATGACACCATCTTTATCAAAGTAATACCAGACGTCCTCAATCTTTTCCCATTTGTTGCGAGAAATCTTGCCTGAAGCTGTAGCATAGTACCACTTGTCAGATATTTTTATCCAAGCATTTTCTGCCATGGCACCGTTACCTTTGATAAGGTAACCATCAACTATAGTATTACTGAGCATAATACCGTTTTTATCAAAGTAATACCAGACACCTTCAATCTTTTCCCACTTATTGCGGGAGATTTTGCCTGAAGCTATAGCATAGTACCATTGGTCAGAGATCTTTACCCAATCGTTTTCCGCCATAGCACCGTTACCTTTGATAAGGTAACCATCAACTATAGTATTACTGAGCATAATGCCGTTTTTATCAAAGTAATACCAGACGCCACCAATTTTTTTCCAGTTTACGACAGACTGGTTATTCTCATAAAAACGCCAGTTTCCTTGCTCTTTTTTCCAACCTTCCTTGATAACTTCCTCGTTTTTTTCCTTTTTGGATGAGTCATCTTTAGAAGAATTTTCCTCTTTTACAACCGGCTCTTTCTTGGGCTCCACTTTAGGAACTTCCTTTTTGGGAGTAGCTTCTTCTTTTTTCTCGACCACATCTGTGGTCTGAGTTTTTTTCGTAACCTGAGATTCTTCAGCATATACAGATGTCTTTGCAAATCCTGCCATAGAAAGAACGACAGTACTTGCAAGTAGTATCTTCTTCATTTTATTCTCCTCAGTAGAAAACGATCTACACTATTGCTATTTTATAAAACCTATTGTAACATAGTTAACTAACGGAAATATTACAAATTGATGAAGATTCTATGTCTTGTTGACGATAAGGAAGGTCTAGCTTATCTCAGACTGGCTTTGACTTCCTGACGGAGATCTTCCAAACTGCTAATGCCATATTTGTCCATGACCTTTGGTAGATGTTCGATGATATCAGGACAGGCATAAGGATTGGTAAAATTGGCTGTTCCAACTCCGATGGCAGAGGCACCAGCCAGATACATTTCTAAAGCAGCTTCAACCGAATCCACTCCTCCCATTCCAATGATGGGAAGGTCGGTTGTTTGGGCGACTTGGCGGATGAGTTTGAGGGCTACTGGAAAGACTGCTGGTCCAGACATTCCACCTGTTCCATTGGCTAGGATTGGTTTTCTGGTTTTAAGGTCAAAGCGCATACCGACAAGGGTATTGATCATGGTTAGGCCACTTGCCCCTGCATCTTCTGCGGCTTTAGCAATAGTGACAACATCCGTTACACTAGGGGTTAATTTAACATAAACTGGCACATCAGAGGCTTCCACAGCTGCTTTTACCACTTCATAAGCTAAATCAGGATCTTGCCCAATCAAAAGTCCATGATTGCCGTGATCCACATTCGGACAAGAGATATTGAGCTCGATCGCTTTTACATTTGCTGCCTTGGAAATTCCTCGAGAAACGGCAGCGTACTCTTGTTTTGAAAAGCCAGCTACATTAGCGATGATAGGAAGCGTAGGATACTCTCTTTCCAGCCAAGGCAGTTTTTCAGCTAAAACAGCTTCTAAACCTGGATTTTGCAGGCCGATTGCATTGAGCATACCAGCAGGGGTCTCTGCAACCCTTGGAGTAGGATTGCCAAAACGCGGTTCAAGTGTTGTCGCCTTGATCATAATGGAGCCTAAAAGATCTAAATCATAGTACTTGGCATATTCTTGACCAAAACCAAAACAGCCTGATGCTGGTATGATGGGGTTTTTCAAGTCCAAGCCTGGTAGAGAAACTTGTAAGCGATTTGTAGTCATGACTTTCTCCTTATAATACAACTGTTCCTGTACGGAAAACAGGACCGTCTTCACAGACGCGTTGACTGACTGTCTCACTATCTGGCACTTTTAAGACACAGGCATAGCAAGCCCCCATCCCACAAGCCATACGAGATTCCAGAGATAGATAGGCTCTTGGGTGGTCATAAAAGGTTTGATTGATGTACTTCATCATTCCAGGCGCTCCACATGAGTAAACAGCATCAAACTGACTGTCTAAGTCATTGATGACAACAGATACATTTCCCTTAATGCCATAAGAACCATCATCTGTCGTTACAAAGACCTGACCATATTGGGTCAATTCTGTTTCGAGAATAACAGCATCCTTGTTAGCAAAACCGAGAACTGTTACTACTTTCACCCCACGCGCATGCAATTCCTTGGCTACTTCGAGCAAGGGGGGAACACCAATCCCACCACCAACGAGGAGAACTTTGCTCTGGTCGTCCAGATCAGACAAGTCAAAACCATTTCCCTGAGGTCCCATCACATCAAGAGTATCTCCCTGACGTAAGGTTGAAAAAATAGCTGTCCCAGCTCCCTCAATCCGATAAATGAGATGACACTGCTTCTTAGCCTTGACAATAGATGAGATTGAAATCGGACGGCGCAAGAGATGGGCATCATCAGGCACACGCAGATGAAGAAATTGGCCTGCTCGCATGGCTTCAACCATCTCCCCTTCTAGGACTAATTCAAAGATTGCTGGCGCAATTTCCTCTTGTGCGACCACCTTCATGGTTTCCAAACGAATGGCACCCATACGCTTCTTACATGTGGGATTCATGATTTTCCTCCTTAAATTTTAAGGGGACCAGATAAAGAAAAGACCTTGCTAATGCAAGGTCTCAGTTAGGTTAGGCTAGAACTCATGCGCACACTTAAAAAGTCTCCACAGAGAGTTCCCTATCCCTTTTATCTGACACCTTGTGAGTCTCTCTGGACTCCCCTTAAAGGTTAAATTTGTATTAGTATACTCTTTCAAAGTAAAAAAGTCAAGTAGAAAACGAACATTCTACTTGACTGTACTGGATTATTTTTCACGAATGACTTCGACCTTGTATCCATCAGGATCCTTGACAAAGTAATAGTTTGGTGGGGTTCCAGGTAGGCCTTTTGGCTCTGTAACCTCATAGCCTTTCGCGCTATGTTCTTGATGAAGTGCCTCAAGGTCAGGTGTACTGAGGGCGATATGGGCAAAGCCGTCTCCTACCACATAAGGGCCGTGGTCATAGTTATAGGTCAACTCCAACTCGTAGTCATCACCCTCAAGTCCTAGATAGACAATCGTGAAAGCATGATCTGGAAAATCTCTGCGACGCAATTCTTTAAAACCAAAAGCATCTTGATAAAATGCGATAGATTTTTCAAGGTTTTCTACTCGCAAGCAAGTGTGTAGCATTTTTGAAGCCATATTTTTCTCCTTTATTTTTAAAAAGACTGGGACAATCCTGTTCCAGTCTTATCAGTTATTATTTACCAAGTTTTGCTTTAGCTGCATCTGCAAGAGCTGTGAAAGCTGCTGCATCGTTAACAGCCAAGTCAGCCAACATTTTACGGTTCACTTCGATCTCAGCCAATTTCAAACCATGCATCAATTGTGAGTATGAAAGTCCGTTCAAACGAGCTGCCGCATTGATACGAGTGATCCAAAGTTTGCGGAAGTCACGTTTTTTCTGACGACGGTCACGGTATGCATAGTAGTAAGAGTTCATTACTTGTTCTTTTGCAGTACGGAACAAGATGTGTTTAGCTCCATAGTAACCTTTTGCTAATTTAAGAATACGTTTACGACGTTTGCGTGATACAACGCCACCTTTAACACGTGCCATGTTTTATTTCCTCCAAATATTTCCTAGAATTGTTTACTTACTGTTAGGCTCTTATTTCAAGCGAGTAAGCATTGCTTTGATACGTTTGAAATCTCCTGAATGCACCATAGATGCTTTACGAAGATGACGACGTTGTTTCTTAGTTTTTCCGTGGAAACGGTGAGAAGTGTAAGCACGGAAACGTTTAAGTCCACCAGAACCTGTACGTTTGAAACGTTTAGCTGATGCGCGGTGTGTTTTTTGTTTTGGCATGATTTTTTCTCCTTTATTTAACTTTCTGACAATTATTTTTTGTCAGTTGCTGGCGCCAACTGCATGAACATTTGGCGTCCATCCATCTTAGCTCGTTGTTCGATGATGGCAATATCTTGTGTTGCTTCAGCAAACTCGGCTAAAACTTTTGCACCAATCTCTTTATGGGTGATCATACGCCCTTTAAAGCGAATAGATACCTTAACTTTATTTCCTTTTTCAAGGAATTTACGTGCATTGCGAAGTTTTGTGTCAAAGTCACCCTTGTCAATAGTTGGACTCAGACGAACTTCTTTCACAGTAACAACACTTTGTTTTTTACGTTGTTCTTTTTGCTTTTTCTGGTACTCAAATTTGAACTTACCGTAGTCCATAATTTTAGCAACAGGCGGTTTGGCTTGGGGTTGAATCAATACTAAGTCAACATTTGCACTATCAGCCAATGCTTGCGCTTCACTGAGTGGCTTGATGCCTAGCTGTTCTCCCTCAAGACCGATCAAGCGAACTTCACGTACACGAATTTCATCATTGATGAATAAGTCTTGCTTTGCTATGGTTTTCACCTCTTTTTTATTATTAGAGAAAAACAAGAGCGGACTCGTAATAATACAAGCCCGCACGTTATGATAGCGTTTCTTAGAAACTTTTCATCCGTAGGGCCAGGCAACTTAATGTCACAAGGCGAGAAGCTCTCACTTCTGCTTTTCTCAACTTTTATATGATACCAAGTTTTCTATCCCTTGTCAAGATAAAAAGTCATTTTTTCGAAAAACTTTCTGTTTTCTTCTTGATGTCTGCATCAAAAAGAGAGAACCTAGTTGGTTCCCTCCCTGTGTTAGTTTTGTCCTCACCTTCCGTATAGAAACGCTAAGACCTATTAAAAACTTCCTTTTTACGTGAACTTCCCCATCTTTCGATAAATAGAATCCCCACTAACAAAAGGATAATCAGGCAAGGAAGTAAGACCATCCCCATGCTCCAATTTAGATTGACATTATCAATTTGCTTAGGTAATCTTCCAGATAAAATCTCCACTGAACGCAAGTAAGTAAAGGGAATCAGATGTGCAATCCTTTGAAGAGGCTGGATCGTTTGGATACCAAACAACAAGCCAACAATCCCAATGAGGGAAAGAAAGAGGACAGGCATTTTTTGCTTGAAAAAGTAAGCAATCAAGTAGACGACTTCCACAATGACGATAAAGGCTAAGAAAGCTAAGAGCAAGCTAGGAAATAACACATCTTGTATCTTCCCAATAGTTACCTCTTGATTGGTTAAGCTATAGAACGGGTAGGGATAGTCTAACTGTCCAAAACCACTTATCAGACTTCCCACTAGAAAAGAAAATCCACAGATTCCGATAAACAGCACGGTTACATAACTCACCCCAACTCCAAGAGAGGACATGGCAAATGTCACTTTTGAAAAAGGATATAACTGAGCTGTATCGAGATTATTTTGATATCTTTCTGCGAACAGTTGTGTTAGCATAAAAATAATACCAATCACAAATAAGGTTGGGATGATAACCTCTAAAATCCAGACAATCTGATCAATCCCGTGGGTCGGAAACTCCAAAGTATGTGCTTTTATGTTCAGGGGATACAGGGCTTGATAAATCTTCCGTTGGCGGTCAACCGCCATTTTAAAGTCAGAGCTAGAAGTCGGTTGCTTCGATACAATTTCATAACTCTTTTCCTCAGCTTGCCACTGCAAATAGTAGGCTTCTTTCCAGCGTCCTTCTTTTAACAAAGCCAGAATTTCTTTCTTTTGAGTCAAAAGATTTTTTTGCGATTCTAAATTAATTTTAGCAATCTGGTATTCCTCCGAGTTGGTATCAGATATTTGGGAGAGTTTCTCTTCATATTCATTGATGACTCTCTCATTTTTTACAAGACGGGTTTCCAACTCGCTCTCCAAGCTGACGGAGTTTGCAGTCTGACTATTAAGATAAAAGGTAACACCGAGTCCAGATACAAATAAAGCTAAGATAATCCAGTTTAAGCGACTTTTGAAAACTTTTTTTAATAAAAATAGGCTAATATCTTTCATAACGGAACCTCTTCTATCTGCCCCTGATGAATGGTTACCATGCTATCGCAAATCTCCACTAACTCCTCTTTGTAGTGGGAACTCAAAAGAACCAGCTGTTCTTTTCTATTGATTTGTGCCAGTCTATCAAAAAACTTCTGTCGATAATACTCGTCTAAGCCATTTGTAATCTCATCCATGAGCCAGCATTTCGCCTGACTAAGGAAATACATAGCAATCACCAAGCGTTGCTTCATCCCTAAGGAATACTTGCGGATGGGAAGGTTGATATAGTCAGACATTTCCCAATAGGCGATTTCGTCCCCCAAGTTTAGATCTGACTTCCAGATGTTTTTTATGAGACGAAGGTAGTCCATCCCACTTAAGTTTCCATCCAGCCATTCAACGCTCTCATAATAAAACAAAGAAGGAGAGGCTGCGATATGTCCACTACTAAGGGGAAGCAGCTTGCTAATAGCTCGGAACAGTGTCGTCTTTCCAGAGCCATTGATAGCAAGAAGGCCATAAATCCTACCTTTTTTAAAGGTGAAATCAACATCTTGCAAGATGACTTGTCGCGTTTTTAAGGTAACATGAGTAAGAGTTATCATATCCAGCCCTCCTTTTTCTAACTCTTTAACGATTAATAGTATTTTATGACCTCATAACGATCGTAATTCCAGCCAGAATCAACTTTATATTCATCGTAGCTGTCATAACGAGACCATGACGGAATCCAAGCATATTGATGGTTGTGATAGTTGGTACTATATCCCCCAACAGTGTTCCAATCATACCGATAACTCTTAGTGACTGTCACAGCAGATACACTGGACTGAAAAAGACCAATAGAGAACAAACTAGCTAATAAAACGACTTTTTCTGATTTTTCATGGTTTTCGTTGCATTTATATAATTAGTACTGAAAACACTTTCATTATATCGTTTTTCTCAGTATTATGCAACAGATTTTTGGTTTATTTTACTAATATATAACATTATCTCTTCCTAACGAACGCTTTCAATTCGCCAACTATTCCATCCTTTAAAGCGAATAGCTCCTTGCTGGTCAGTTCGGTAAATCTTACTCTTGATACTTTCCAGTCGTGTCAAGGCTTCCTGATGGGGGAGTTTCGCACGATTGTTTTTTCCAACTGAAATGAGAGTAATTTCTGGTTTGAGTTTTTCTAGGAAAGCTGGATTGGATGAGGTTTTAGCACCATGTTGGCCTGCTTTCAAGACATCCACCTCTAGGTCTGGATAATGCTTCAGCAATTCCTTCTCTCCTTTTTCCTCCAAATTTCCAGTGAAGAGGAAGTGCTTATCCAAAAGTTTTCCAGAAAGAACCAGAGAATCATCACGCTTCCCATCTCCAATCTTCCCTGGAGATAGGACTTCTAAGTAACTGCCAAAAATCGGCAAGTTCTCCCCTGCTGTCACACTACGTACCTTGGTTTGACTTGCTTCTAGTTCTGCTACAAATTCCTTCTGTGTCAAACTTCCTTTTGATACTAAAATCTCTCCGACATGGAAAGCCTTGGTCACCTCCAGCAAATCACCAACATGCTCTTTATCAGTGTTGGTCAGAATCAAGTGGTCAATCTTGGATACTCCGCGACTTTTGAGATAGGGAATCAGGGTTCGCTGGGCATTGCTGGTCGTCGCCTTTTCTTGCCATTTTTCAATTTTCTTATCAGTCTCTGCCTTTCCTCCCACATCTATGAGTATGGTTTTACCAGTTACATCCCGTAGGAAAATACTTTCTCCCTGACCAACATCCAGCATGGTAATTTCATTTTCCAGTGGATGCTTGATCAGGAAAAAGAGCCCTACAATAAAGAGACTGAATCCTGCTAGTCTTTTGATGTTTTTCCTAAAATCATAGACCAAGGCTAATGAAACTAAGAGAAGAATCAAAAGCCATGCGGTGGGTTGACCAAAGACCAGAGGCCTGCTTGCCAGCTGCGATACCAAGCGAATGATGTTCTCCAAGCACTCAAAGACAAGGTTAAGCTGAGTGACTGGGTAAACAAAAGACAGAATGAATAAGATAGACAAAAGCGGCAAGAAGATAACATCAAACAGAAAGGAAAAGACAAAGGTCAAAAGGATAGACCAAGGCTGAAATTCTGCAAAATAGAAGGATAGAATGGGTAATATGCCCAAAGAAATGACCAGACTTTCTCTGGCAACAGCCTTGAGTCCCTCGCCTTCTTTACTTGTCATGGTCAAGATAAAGGCGTAGGCGCAAGACAAGACTCCTCCTGCCGTCAAGAAAAAGTTAGGCATGATGATAAAGAGGACAAGGATCGTCAAGGCAAAATTATCCAAACCCTTAACGCCATGTTGGGCTAGTAACTTTTGCAAGAGACTGCGAATGACTGAAGCTGAAAACCCTGTCAGACCTGCATAGATAAGGGAAAAAGGATAGGTCAGCCATTGCAACTTTTCTTGGGTCAAGCCCAATCGCAAGAGAAGTTTCTTAAAGGTATTCATAAAGAATCCCACCTGCATACCCGACAAGGCAAAAAGGTGAATAATTCCTAGACTGGAATAGAGCTCATTCATCTCCTCAAAGTCCGTGTCCAAATGTCCCAGCAAGAGCCCCGTCATGTAGTTGCGCATAGGATCTGGAAAGTGCGTCTTGATCCAAACTACAGCCTTTCGACGTAAACTAGACAGATTTTCTCCTATATCCCAACTGCTAACCTGTTTAACTGACTGGATTCTCTTGATAGTCAGTGTCTGGTAAATCCCCTGAGTCTTCAAATAGGCTTGGTAGTCAAATCCACCAAAATTCCTCTGGCCTTCTGGCTCGGACAGTTTTCCTTCTAGTTCTATCTCATAAAGGTCTGTTAAAGCTTGAAATTGCTCTTTCTCCTCCTCGGACTGGAGTTTATAGTAAACTTGGAAGGTGCGTCCGTCAGCCTTGCCACGAAAGGACAGACTATCTCCATTGACTTTGATGGTATCTGGTAAAATCCTCACCTTTTCAACATAAGCGACTAAGTCTTGACTCGCTTGTGTCTGTTGCCAAGTTTGAAACAGAAACCAGAAGCCAAAGAAGCCACAAAGCGCTAAAACTTTGCCAGCAGATTTCCAAGGAAATTGGAAAAAGAGGCAGACCAGCAAAAAAACTAAACCTAGCAGTGCGAGATAGGACGCTGAGAAAATGGCATAGTAAAGCCAAAGTAACAGGAAACTCAGATAGATTAGAGGGATAGGGAAGTTCTTAATCCACGGTAACATAATCTTTTAGCTTTTCTATGGTCTTAGCGCCAATGCCAGAGACTTTCTTGAGTTCATCTACCGATTTGAATTTCCCATTTGTTTCACGATGGTCGATAATATCCTGTGCTCGTTTTCCTCCCAAGCCTTTGACCTGCTTGAGTTCTTCCAGACTAGCTTTATTGAGGTTGACCTTCTTTTCTTTACTTGACGAAGGAGTCGTTCCAGAACCAGTCTGTTGACTAGCTGATTCTTCTCCCTTAGTTGGAACGTAAACCAGAGCCTCATCACTAACTTTCTGAGCTAGATTGAGCGACTTGCTATCTGCTTGCTCTGTCAAGCCACCAGCCTTCTGAACAGCATCATTGACTCGACTACCTACCGGCAAATCATAAATCCCTGGCGATTTGACGGCACCTTTTACATCTACTGTGATTAGATCTTGTTCAGGAGACTCTTCCTTTTCCTCCTTTTTCACTTCTTTTTCGGTAGATGAATCCTTTGAAACAGTTGCAACTTCAGCCTGCAAATTCGTTTCCTTGACAGGTGTTTGTGACGTTGGTTTTAGTAGGAAAAATCCGCCTACAAGCAAACCCAGACCTGCACAGATGACAATGATTTTATACTCTTTGATTTTCTCGATAATTGCTTCCATATTTTCTCCTCTCTTAGGTTATTCGTAAGAGGAAGAAAAAACAGTCGAAAATTTCTTTTCAACTGCTTATTTATTTGCAAAATAGTCTTCCTTGGTCAAGACATAATGAACTCTTGTGACAATTCGGCCTTCTTCATGCTGGTCCATACAAGCATATGGTTCTGCATGGGAAAAGCGCATGCCTGATTTCTGCATGACCTTTCCTGACGCGGGATTATCCTTATCGTGAAGGGCGGTCAACTTATTCATTCCAATCTTTTCAAAAGCCAGCTCAATCACGGCACGATTGGCTTCTGTCGTCAATCCTTGATTCCAATACTTTTGGTCGATAATGTAACCAATAGCTGCTTTTTTGAGAATGGGGTCAATCTTGTGCAAATCAATAGTTCCGATAAACCGACCATTGCTTTTTAATTCTATTCCCCAACGTCCCAAGGAATTAGCCAAGTAGAACTGAGCGATGTTGTTCTTGGTTTCTTCTAAGCTTTGATTGGTTGGAAAAGTGTAGCGCGTATTTTCTCTGTCTGAGGCATAGTCAAACATAGATTCTGCATCATTCAAAGTAACAGGTCTAAGCACTAAACGTTCTGTCTCCACTATTGGATACTGGGCTAGTTTTAAAAAGATTGATTCCATACACACTTCCCCCTACTTACAAGTATTTTCCTACTAGCTTATCAAAAAAAGCTCATCAAAGCAAAAGTTTTTCTTGATTTTCGAAACAGTTTTATATAAAATAAAAACATCACGATAATCGGGTTTCTTTGTGATGTTTGATTTTAAAAACCCGAATTTAGAAAATGGAGTAAACCTATATGTTAATCGGAATCCCAAAAGAAATTAAAAATAACGAAAACCGCGTTGCCCTCACTCCTGCTGGTGTCCATAGCTTAGTCAGTCGTGGACATCGTGTCCTCATCGAAAGAAATGCTGGTCTCGGCTCAGGATTTACTGATGCTGACTATCAAAAGCAAGGAGCTGAGATTGTCGCAACTGCTGCTGAAGCCTGGGCTGCCGAATTAGTCGTGAAAGTAAAAGAACCACTAGCTTCTGAATACGGTTATTTGCGCGACAATCTTCTCCTCTTCACCTACTTGCACATGGCCGCTGCTCCAGAATTAGCAGATGCTATGTTAGCAGCAAAAACAACAGGAATTGCCTATGAAACTGTCCGTGATTCCCTAGGTCACCTACCACTCCTCGTTCCAATGAGTGAGGTTGCCGGCCGTATGGCGGTTCAAATCGGAGCTCATTTCCTTACCAAGCAAGCTGGCGGCTCTGGTGTCCTACTTGGTGGTGTACCGGGTGTTCCAAAAGGAAAAGTAACCATCATCGGTGGTGGTGTCGTCGGTACACATGCTGCCCGCATTGCCCTTGGACTCGGTGCTCAAGTGACTATTTTAGATATCAGTGCCAAACGACTCTCAGTGCTAGAGGAAGTCTTCGGAAACCAAATCCAAACTCTTATGTCAAATTCTTTCAACATCGAAGCAAGTGTGAGAGATGCTGATGTGGTAATTGGAGCGGTTCTCATCCCTGGTGCCAAAGCGTTGCCGTTGACCAAGGTGGTGTTATCGCAACAGCAGATCGTGTGACAACGCATGATGAACCCGTCTATGAAAAACATGGGGTGCTCCACTATGCTGTCGCCAACATCCCTGGTGCCGTAGCTCGTACTTCTACCATCGCCCTGACCAATGTCACCCTTCCTTACATCGAAGCATTAGCAGGAAAAGGTTTTAAGAAGGCAATCACTGAAGATCAAGGCTTACGTGAAGGAGTTACAACTTATCAAGGTTACTTGACTAGCCTCCCAGTTGCCCAAGGCCTCGATAAAGATCACACGTCTATCGACGAACTTGTTTAAAGCTAGACACTCATTAAAAAAGAGCAGTTCAGATGTGAACTGCTCTTTTTTGCTATTCTGTTTCTTGGTTCTTTTCTTCAACCTTAACTGGAGCTGGTTCATAAGCTCGGATAATCTGAGCGACAACTGGATGGCGAACCACATCCTTAGCTGAAAAATGAACAAAGTCGATTTGGTGAATGTTCTTAAGCTTTTCTTGGGCATCAATCAAACCGGACTTGACATTACGCGGCAGGTCAATCTGGCTGATATCTCCATTGACAATCATCTTAGAATTAAAACCTAAACGAGTCAAGAACATCTTCATCTGCATGATAGTCGTATTTTGCGCCTCATCCAGAATGACAAAGGCATCATCCAAGGTCCGACCACGCATGTAGGCAAGGGGAGCGATTTCGATAATTTCACGCTCCATAAGACGAGTCGTCTGATCTTTGCCGAGAATCTGATACAAGGCATCATAAACAGGTCGAAGGTAAGGGTCCACCTTCTCCTTGAGATCACCCGGAAGAAATCCAAGACTCTCTCCTGCTTCCACTGCTGGACGAGTTAGGATAATTCGCTTGACCTGCCCACGTTTAAGGGCTGTCACAGCCAAAGTCACTGCAAGAAAGGTCTTCCCTGTCCCTGCAGGTCCGATTCCAAAGGTCACATCATGCTGTTTGACACTGCCCACATAAAGCTTTTGACCCAAGGTTTTGACACGGATCGGTTTCCCAGTATTGTCTTTGATAATTTCTTCTTCGTAAAGGGCGACAAACTTGTCGATTTCATCGTTTTTGACCATGCTAATCGCAGTCACCACATCTGGCGTGCCAACGGTCATCCCCCGATTAACCAAAACCATCAATGCCTTGATAACCTGACGGGCTTCCTCACATGCTGCTTCTTCTCCCAAAACCTGCACAATCTCCGTACGAGCATGAATCACAACACCAAGCTCTTCTTCCATCAAACGAAGATGGCGCTCATTGGAACCAAAAAGATGGAACAAGTCATCTGGATGACTCAGTTGAATGTCTATTGAATGTTCCTTCAAATAAAGAACCTCTCTAATCCGTTTATTTCTTTTTATTATAGCAAAGAGAGCAATAAAATACTAGCCTCATCTCATTGTCTCTAGTGTTCTAAGTATTCTTGCCATATGGCGTCAAAGTCTCCTAGGTTAAAAGAGAAACTGGCATGCTCCTCCAAAAAGCGACTCACCTCATCAAAATCATCTGTATGTTTTGGAAAGGCCGATTCCTCAAAAGCGAGGTCTGCCAAGATGGCTTTTGGGCTATTACTTTTCGGATTGCGCTCGGTCATGAGCCAAGTGTAAAATGATTTTCTCAATTCTTTCTCCTATCAAGACTTTTTTGATGACACTTTTCTGATTCTTGAAAATTACTGGACTTAGCCTCTGATACGTAGTGGTTTATAAAATCCGTTTTCGCATCTGTATAGGCGTCTCGATTGTGTTCAAATTTTTTCCACAAACTTAGTTTTAATTCCTGATACGCTTGGGCAATATCTGGATGCTGGCAGAGATAATCTCTAAAATAAATCTCGTCATGATCTCCCGTCATTCGCAAATGTAGATGAAAAACTTTCTCAGCAAATCCCTGCTCTGTATATCCTTTATTTAGTGAAATCCTGTTAGGACTCTCCGACATTACTAGCCAACCATTCTTCACCAATAAATTCCTAACTCTTGCTAAATCCTCTATTCTACCTACTTCTAATAGAATATCAACGATATTCTTGGCCCAAATATTAGGGATAGCAGTGCTACCGATATGTTCTATTCTTTTAATAACATTTGCACCCAATATTTTTTTCAAATTTGTTTTTTCCAATTCATACCAGTCTCCCCACTCTGATTTGTGCTCTACTAGAAAAATAGGAAAAAGTTGCCAGAGTTCCTCTAAACTCATTTCTTCAAGTTTCTTTTTCATGTCTATAAGGCCTAAATCAACTCTGTACCAAACTGGTCTTGCTTGATTTTGCCAGCCTTCATCAAGCCACCGAGTGCTTTCTTGAACTGACCTTTAGAGATACCAAAGGTTGCCTTGATATCCTCAGGAGACGACTTATCATTCAAGGTCATGAAACCGCCATTGCTTTCCAAGTAGGTCAAAATCATCTGAGCATCATTTTCCAACATTTCAAAGGAACGTGGTTTGAGGGATAGGTTCAAGGTACGGTCCACTTCACGGAAACCGATGACACGCGCATCTAACACTTGCCCCAAACGTGGCTCTGCGTAGCGCTCACTTGGGTGAATGAAACCAAGCATGTTATTCTCTGGCAGATAGACAAAGGTTCCTGACAGCTTGAGACGGTAAACAATGGCTGGCCAGTTTTGGTTCTGCATGTTGTTGTAGGCAGGACGAGCCAGACGTTGGAAATCTTCTTGATAAGCCAAGAGTCCCCAGATGCGGTCTTTCTTGTCCACTTCAAGGCGGATGTAAAGTTTATCACCCTTCTTAGGCCAGAGTTCCTTGAGCTCAGGGAGGATATCGAGTGACACAACGATTTCTTTATCAGGTAGACCGGTATCGACAAAGACACCCAAATCCTTACGAACTTCTGTTACCGTTCCCCAGCCAAATTGGTCCTGAGTGGCAGTCACTTCTAGAGTGGTCAAGCGGAGTTTTTGCTTCATATCTGTGTAGGCAAAACCTTTGACCGTATCCCCTACTGTATGTTGGCCTTCTTCCTTGGCAAGAGCATAGGTCTGACCATCCTTTTGCACAAAGTAAAAACGGTCATTTTCATCAATGATGAGTCCAACGATAAAACTTGCAAGATTTGTATTCATATTTCCTTCTTTCGAATAAAACTCAGCCAGCAATGCCAACTGAGTTTTTCTGTTTATTTTTAGACTTCCAAGATTTCTTTTTCTTTATTGGCAGTCATGTCGTCGATGTGTTTCACAGCATCGTCTGTTACTTTTTGAATATCTTTTTCAAGAGTCTTCAATTCGTCTTCGGTGATTTCTTTTGCTTTTTCTTGTTTCTTAGCTTCGTCCATAGCATCACGACGGATATTACGGACAGCCACTTTGGCATTTTCACCGACCTTCTTCACTTCTTTAGCAAGGTCACGACGAGTCTCTTCTGTAAGAGCTGGGATAACCAAGCGGATCACAGAACCGTCATTAGCTGGTGTGATACCAAGGTCAGAAGCGTTCAAGGCGCGCTCGATGTCTTTCAATGAAGACTTGTCAAATGGTGTTACCAACAAGACACGCGCTTCTGGAATGGTAATTGAAGCGATTTGGTTAAGGGGAGTTTCGACTCCATAATATTCTACGTGGATACGGTCCAGCAAGCTCGCATTGGCACGACCTGCACGAATACCACCAAATTCACGAGCAAGTGATTGGTGAGACTGGGTCATTCTCTCTTTAGCTTTTTCTACAATTGCGTTAGCCATAATTTTCTTATTCCTTTTCTTCGATATTGTTTGAAACTGTTGTTCCGATATTTTCACCAAATACGACACGTTTGATGTTACCTGGTTGGTTCATGTTGAAAACAACTAAGTCAATGTCGTTGTCCATAGAGAGGGTTGAAGCAGTTGAGTCCATGATACGAAGACCTTTATTGATAACATCACGGTGAGTCAATTCTTCAAACTTAACGGCTGTCTTGTCTTTCTTAGGATCGGCATTATAAACACCATCTACACCATTCTTAGCCATAAGGATGGCATCCGCTTCAATTTCAGCTGCACGAAGGGCTGCTGTTGTATCTGTTGAGAAGTAAGGTGAACCAATTCCAGCACCAAAGATAACGATACGGCCTTTTTCTAGATGACGAAGGGCACGTCCACGTACGTAAGGTTCTGCAACTTGTTGCATAGAAATAGCTGTCTGTACACGCGTATCGACTCCTACTTGTTGCAATGAATCTGCCATCACAAGAGCATTCATCACGGTCCCAAGCATTCCAGTGTAATCTGCCTGAACACGGTCCATTCCTGCTTCTGCTGCAGGTTCTCCACGCCAGAGATTTCCTCCACCAATAACAAGGGCAATTTCGATACCTAGACTATGAACTTCTTGAATCTCTTTTGCGATTTTTTGAACTGTTTGGATATCAATCCCTACGCCACGTTCACCAGCAAGGGCTTCACCTGATAACTTGATTAAAATACGTTTATACTTGGGGTTCGCCATTTTTACTCTCCTTTTTTCATCCTACCTATTTTATCACAATTTCTAAGATTTTTATAGTATCATGAGCAATTCTTTGAAAAAAATTAGACCGTTAAAAATTCCTCTAAGTCAGCAAGAGCGCGCTCTGCAATTTTTTCATAACGAGCCTTCTTATCACGGATACGCTCGCCTTCCAACTCCTTGATAATGCCAAAGTTGACATTCATTGGTTGGAAATGTTTGCTGTCAGCATGAGTGATGTAATGAGCCAGACTTCCAATCGCTGTGGTCTCTGGGAAAATAGCCTCACTTTCTCCCTTGAAGAGTCGAGCCGCGTTAATACCCGCAACCAAGCCTGAAGCTGCTGATTCGACATAGCCTTCCACACCCGTCATCTGACCAGCAAAGAAGAGGTTGGGCTGCTTTTTAGAACGATAGGTCTGCTCAAGAAGATTTGGGGAATCCATGTAAGAATTTCTGTGCATGACACCATAACGGACGAACTCCGCATTTTCAAGACCTGGGATCATTTGGAAGACACGCTTTTGTTCTCCCCATTTGAGGTGGGTCTGGAATCCAACGATATTGTAGAGACTACCAGCTGCATTATCCTGACGGAGCTGGACAACCGCATAAGGTGTTTTAAATTCTCCATCACGAGGGCCTGTGTAGTCATCTGGATACTCCAAACCGACTGGTTTCATCGGACCATAGAGCATGGTTTTAATGCCACGCTTGGCCATGACTTCGATAGGCATACAACCTTCAAAGTACTTTTCTTTTTCAAAAGAATTAAGCGGTGCTTCTTCCGCATTGACCAAGGCTTCATGGAAATTCATAAACTCTTGCTTAGTCATAGGAGCATTAAGATAAGCCGCTTCTCCCTTATCGTATCGAGACTTGAGGTAGACCTTATTCATATCAATGGTGTTGACATCGATAATAGGCGCTGCCGCATCGTAGAAATAGAAACCATCACCGTCATTAAGGGCATGAATCTTTTCAGCTAGGGCGTCGCTGGTCAAAGGACCAGTAGCGACAACAGTAATAACATCAGTCGGCAATTCTGTAATTTCATCACGCACCACCTCAATCAAGGGATGGTTGGCTACTTTCTTAGTCACCATCTGTGAGAAACCATCTCGGTCCACCGCAAGCGCCCCACCTGCAGGAACACGTGTAGCTTCTGCTGATTCCAAAATGACAGAACCCAAGCGACGCATTTCTTCCTTGAGCAGCCCAACAGCATTAGTTAGGGCAGCGCCACGAAGAGAATTGGAACAAACTAACTCTGCAAAATTGTCTGTTTTGTGCTGAGGTGTTGATTTGACACCACGCATTTCATAGAGTTTAACTGGAATACCACGCTCTGCGATTTGGTAAGCAGCTTCAGAACCTGCCAAACCTGCACCGATAACATTGATATAAGATTGAGACACGACACTAATACCTCTTTGGGTGGGACGTAAGTCCATATCAAAACAAGCTACTAGACTGTTTGACACCCACAAATCTTTCTAATTTTTCTTTTACTAGTATAACAAAAAAAGGGAAGAAGGCAAACTTCCCTGTTTAGTCATTTTCTTGATTTTCTTCCCAATCGTGGTAGGCAGCGTAGAGCTGGCTTTTATTCCACTGGTAGAGTTTCGCCACTTCCTTAATGGCTTGATTTTTCTTCATGCCATGCTGGATACGAGATTGGATTTCTGAAAACAAGTCCTCCTCGTTCTTTTCCTCCACATCCTGACTAGCACCTTCAACGATGAGAAGGCTCTCGCCCTTGAGTGGCGTTTCAGCGATGCTTTCCAGCAATTCAGAGATCTTTCCTCTTTGGTATTCTTCATAGATTTTGGTCAATTCTCTGACCAAGACCACCGAGCGGTCGCCATAAACTGCTAGCATATTTTCCAATGTATCCGCCACACGATGGGGCGATTCGTAGAAAATCTGAGTTTCTGGATAGTCTTTTTTTGAGTCGAAAAATTGCTTTTGCTGGCCTGATTTTCTAGGTAAGAAACCGTAAAAGATATGTGGCTGTGGCGCTAAACCACTGGCAATCAAGGCAGAAATCCCTGCAGAGGCACCCGGAACTGTGACAACTGCAATCTCTTCCTCGATCGCTGCCTTGACTAAATCATGACCAGGGTCCGAGATGCTAGGCAGACCCGCATCGGAGACCTGAGCGATGCTTTGTCCCGCCTTCAAGAAACCAATCAAATCAGGAATTTTTTCCTTGGCATTATGCTCGTGAAAACTGATCTGCTTGGTGGAAATGTCAAAATGCTTGAGCAAAAGACCAGTATTGCGCGTGTCCTCAGCAGCAATCCAGTCCACCTCTTTCAAGGTCTGGATGGCACGAAAGGTCATGTCATCTAGATTGCCAATCGGCGTTGCCACTAGGTAAAGCTTGCCATAGGGAGTTTGCCCCTTAAAACTTTTTTGAATCTGCATACCTACTCCCTGTATAACAACTCGTCACAGAACATACATTCCTCGTCCTGCTCTCGGCGTTGGCCATAAAAATCATTACATACGTGAAAACCGTCTTTATAGATCCGACGGACGCTTTCACGAACATGCTTGGCTTTGACGGGAGTATCTGCTTCCACCTCGCCTAAGCGTTCACGCAACTTACTGTTTTCCAAGCGAAGAGCTGTATTTTCCTCTACCAGGCTCTTGAGATTTTTCTTGATGGCTTCCACATCGGCCAAGGTCACCAATAACTGTTGGGAAAAATCGTCCAGCGCATCAAATAATTCTTTCTTATCCATAAACCAGCCCTTTCCTTTCTTTATCCTTCATTGAGTTTATATTTCTTTCAAGACCAGATATTCCATGGCATTTTGAAAGCTGACATTAGCCTGCCACATTTTTCTAGCTTCTAGCAAATCTTGTAAAATCTGTCGAATCCTTGCTTGCAAGAGATCCTGCCCACAGAGGACTTCGAGGATTCGCAAGACCTGATCTTGTTTTTCCTTGTCATCTGCCAAGCTAGCTAATTTGGCTACCTGCAAATAACTCTCTTTTTTCTTGGCTACTAACCAAGTCAGCAGTCGTTCGCTCTCATCAACCAAGGTCCAAAAACTGGCTTGATTGGCCAGCTTTTCTGCTTCAGCACGCGATTGACTAAACTGGGCTAAAAGAGTCGCTTTTTTCTTAACGAGACCTGCTTGTTCTAATTGATGGATGAGCTTTTCTTCTTGCTTTTTAAAGTGAAAAATTTGGGTTCGACTACGGATAGTCGGTAATATCTTTTCCTCATCGCTGGTCAAGAAGAAAATGTAAACTTCACTCTGGGGTTCTTCGATGACCTTGAGCAGAGAATTGGCCGCGTTAGGATGCATTTTATCCGCCTGCTCGATAATAAAAACCTGTTGCTGACCTTCAATCCCTGCTTGAGAAAACTGGCCCACCAATTCCCGAATCCGTTCTGTCTTGATGACCTGATTGACTGGCTTGATTAAAGTAACATCAGGAAATTCTTCCTGCTCAATCAGCTTGCAGTTTCGGCATTTCTCACATGGTAGAACGCCTACTTTATCCGTACAAAAGAGGCTCTTAGCCAAAAACTGCGCCATTTCCAAGCTTCCAAAGAATCCCGAAAAGAGATAGGCGTGATTGAGCTGATCTTGTTCTAGGATACGGACAAAGCGGTCAAACTGGTCTGGCTGCCAGGCCTTTAGTTGTTCTTGTTTCATTTAGCCAAGCCCATTCTGTCAAACAAGACAGCCTTGGTCGTTTCCACAACTTGCTCCAAAGGAAGACTCGCATCAATCTTGACAATGCGATTTCCTTCTTTGTCCAGAAGAGAAAGATAACCTTGACGAACTTTCTTGTGCAAGTCTAAGCCTTCTAAATCCAAACGATTGACCTCGCGATCACTATTTGCAGCAATGCGAGCCAGCCCCTCTTCCACCTCAATATCAAAATAAAGTGTCAAGTCTGGTTTAAGGCCATCTGTAGCAAAGTGATTGAGCCAATCAATGGCATTGATATCTAAACCACGGCCAAATCCCTGATAAGCAACGGAACTATCGATGAAGCGGTCCATAATGACCAACTTGCCAACTTCAAGGGCTGGGAGAACTTTTTCCACCAAGTGCTGTCTACGACTGGCAATATAGAGAAGGAGTTCAGTCTTAGCATCCATCTGAGTATGACTTGGGTCCAAAATCACTTGACGAATTTTCTCCCCAATCAAGACTCCGCCAGGTTCACGGGTCGTCAGCACCTCTATTCCTTTTTCCTCTAAAATTGGGAGCAGAGCCTCTAAAACGCTGGTCTTGCCTGCTCCCTCTGGTCCCTCAAGAGAGACTAAAAATCCTTTTGACATGTCTAACTCATTTCTTTTTTTCTACCTTCTATTCTATCAAAAAAATAGGGGTTTGTGACAATCTTTTTGTGTCTTCTCCATTCAATCGACCATAAAAGAGGCTGGGAGTCATCCAACCTCTTATTTACCTAGTTCTTGTGTTCGTTTATAGGCTTGATGAACTGCGTCCATGACTGCACCTCTAAAGGCATGTTCTTCCAGACTTGCTACACCAGCGATAGTCGAACCACCTGGACTGCAAACTTGGTCTTTCAAAACTCCAGGATGTTGCTGACTTTCAAGAACCATTTGTCCAGCGCCGACTACTGTTTGAGCTGCCATTTCCAAGGCCCTTTCTCGTGGCAATCCTGTCTGAACACCCGCATCTGCCAAAGCCTCGATAAAGAGATAGACAAAGGCTGGCCCACAACCAGCAAGACCTGTCGCTGCATCGATTAAGCCATCCCCAAGTTCAACCAAGAGGCCAGCCTTGGCTAATAACAGACAAAAAAGACTATTGTCCTCAGCACGACAGTTTGCTGACATGGAATAACTAATCACTCCTTGGCCGGTAGCTACTGGAGTATTGGGCATGATGCGAATGATTCGGTGGTGACTTGGCAGAAGACTCGCTAGTTTTTCCAAAGTCAATCCAGCCGCCATGGAAATCAAAAGAAGACTTTCTCTCTTTTCAAGAATGGTCTGATATTGAGAAAGTAAGTCTGAAAACTGCGCAGGCTTAACTCCTAGAAAAATCGCATCTGCTTCTGCAAAAATTTCTTCATTGCTAGAAGCCTGACCGCCGAAATTAGTGATGAAAGTATCTACTTTTGCTTGACTACGATTGGCAAGGAGAATCTGAGCCCCCGTCTTGGCCTGCAAGACAGCCTTGGCCAAGCTAGCACCCATATTCCCCAAACCGATAAATCCAATCTTCATCTCTTACTCCCTTATCTGTCCGTCACCAGTAACCACATACTTGTAGCTGGTTAATTCCTTCAAGCCCATTGGCCCACGCGCGTGCAGTTTCTGAGTCGAAATCCCCATCTCACATCCAAGACCAAACTGGTCTCCATCAGTGAAACGCGTTGAAGCATTGACATAAACCGCTGCAGAGTCTACTTGATTTGTAAAGTAAGCCGCAGCTTCAGCATTTTCTGTCACAATGGCATCCGAATGATGGGTACTGTGGGTTTCAATATGCTCAACCGCTTCTTCTAAACTGCTCACAACCTTAACAGCTAGGACATAGTCCAAAAACTCGATGTCAAAGTCTTGGGCCTCAGCTGCTTGACCTGAAAGAAACTGACTTGCTTTGCTATCTAGGCGGAATTGAATCGGTTCCAGTCCAGCTTCTTTTCGATCTGTAACCAGAACTTGCTCCAAACGAGGAAGGAAATCTGCTGCCTTGTCTTCATGAACCAGCAAAACCTCCATGGCATTGCAGACAGAAGGACGACTGGTTTTAGCATTGTTGATGATAGACAGAGCCTTGTCTTCATCGGCATCCTTGTCCACATAGACATGGACAATACCAGTTCCTGTCTCGATAACAGGTACGATAGCATTTTCAACCACAGCATTGATCAAGCCAGCTCCTCCACGAGGAATGAGAAGGTCTAGATAACCCTTGGCCTTCATCATGGCATAGCTACTTTCTCGGCTGGTATCTTCCACTAGTTGAATCACATCAGGATGAATGCTAGTCATCTCCAAGCCCTTCTTCAAGGCCGTGACAATAGCCTGGGCTGTTTGATAAGCATCCTTACCACTACGAAGAACAACCGCATTTCCACTCTTGAGAGCCAAGGCAGCCGCATCAGACGTCACATTTGGACGGCTTTCATAGATAATACCGATAACACCCATAGCTACACGTTTCTTGGTAATAAGCAAGCCATTTTCAAGATGATTGGTTTCTAAAACTTCACCAATAGGATCTGGTAAAGCAACCACTTCACGAATCCCTCTTGCCATCGCTTGGATTCGACCTGCATCCAAATAAAGACGATCCAGCATAACATCTGAGATTTTCCCCTTGGCCGCTGCCATATCAAGGGCATTTGCCACTAAAATCTCCTCAGTAGCTGCCAATAAATGATCAGCCATGGCTAGCAAGGCATGGTTTTTCACTGCTTCACTGGCAGTATTGATTGATTTCTTAACAGCCTGTACCTGTTCAAATTGTTCTTGTGTCCTTACCATCTTTTCACCTCTAAAATTCTGTAAAGAGCAGCTGGATTTCAGGAGTGATGGAAATCCAGTCATCACGGTGAATCAAGACTCCCTTAGCTTTTTGAGAACGGAGCATGTCTTCTAGAGCTGAGAGGCCAAATTGGACACGTCCCTTTCCAAGAGATTGACCTGTTTCTTTATCTGCTACTGTTACAATATCGTTGTAAGAGAAGTTTCCTTCCACTTCTACCACACCCGATAAAAGGAGACTTTTCCCGTTTTTTGAAAGTGCCTCTGCAGCTCCACCATCTACCCAAATCGTTCCCTGACTTTGAGCATAGAAGGCCAGCCATTGTTTCTGGGTACGAAGTCCCTTCTCTTGTGCAACAAAGAAGGATCCATCCTTGGTCTCCTCTGCTGCTTCAATCAAGGCATCAGATTTCATGGAAGAGCAGATATAGACTGGCACCCCTGACTCCGTCGCAATAGTTGCAGCTTTGATTTTTGTCAGCATACCCCCAGTACCGTTTGACGAACCTGCCCCACCAGCCATATCAATAATCTCACGATTGATAGTCTCGATTTTTTCCAAGCGTTTAGCTGTTGGATCTGAGTTGGGATTGCCAGTATAGAGGCCGTCCACATCAGTCAAGAGAACCAAAAGATCCGCTTGAACCATCGCCGCTACCTGGGCACTCAGAGTGTCATTATCACCCACCTTGAGTTCATCAATAACGACACTGTCATTCTCGTTGATGATGGGAATTGCACCACGATGAAGCAATACAGACAAGGCCTGATGGGCATTCTTATAGCGACGTTTATCTACAAAATCATCCTGTGTCAGCAAGATTTGTGCAGAAACGATCTGGCGCATGAGGAGGTTGGTTGTGTATTCCTCCAACAAAAGTCCCTGACCAACTGCAGCCGAAGCTTGTTTATCTGCAATCTTGGTCGGACGTTTTTTAAAACCCAAAGCTCCAAATCCAGCGGCTACTGCCCCAGATGACACTAAAATCAACTCATGCCCAGCCTCATGCAACATAGCCAATTGCTGGGTAATTGCCTTTACTTTACTTCTTGATAAACTCCCGTCTTCGTTTGTTAAGGAGGAGGTCCCTACCTTAAAGACGATTCGTTTGTACTTCATATTCTCACTCCGATTCTTCATATTTATCCATTATAACATGAATGCTTTAAAATAGAAAAGACTTGAAATGAAAAAGGTTGAGACAAGGCATCTCAACTCTTTTATCTATTCTCAGTTTTACGCAATCTTTCCAGCGTTTCTTTAAAAATCTCTGGAATATCTGCTGTGAACTCCAAGGTTTCACCTGTTCTCGGATGAGTAAAACCTAGAGTCTTGGCATGGAGAAATTGTCCATGTCCTTTCAGCGTTTTTCGAGGACCATAGACTTCATCACCAGCGACAGGATGGCCAATATAAGCCATATGAACACGGATTTGGTGGGTACGTCCTGTTTCCAGTTGCAACTCCACTAAGCTATAATCTCCAAAGCGTTCCAAAACATGAAAACGTGTTACTGCAGGCTTCCCTTTAGCAGTCACTGCCTGTTTCTTACGGTCTTTTTCACTACGACCAATCGGAGCTTCAATGACACCACGATCATTGGGAAGATTGCCATGAACAATCGCCCAGTATTTGCGGAGAGACTTCTTGTCCTTGAGTTCTTGAGCGAGTGCTAAGTGGGCCTCATCATTCTTAGCAATCATAAGGAGACCAGACGTGTCCTTGTCAATGCGGTGAACGATACCTGGACGCAGAACCCCATTGATACCTGACAAGTCCTTGATATGGTACATGAGGGCATTGACCAAGGTTCCACTGGTATGGCCAGCGCTCGGATGAACCACCATCCCTTGAGGTTTGTTGACAACGGCTACATCCTCATCTTGGTAGATGATGTCTAGCGGAATATCTTCAGCCACATACTCTAAAACCTCCGGTTCTGGCACATGGTAAGTGACCACATCGCCCTCTTGGACAGTGTATTTGGCTTTCTTTACTTGCCCATTCACCAAAACTTGTCCAGCCTTGATTTGTTCATTAGCGAGACTGCGTGACAATTCTGTCAGGTCCGACAGAGCCTTGTCTAAGCGCACCCCACCAGTTTCAATTTTTATTTCCATTTACTTCCTCTTTAAGCATTGCAATCAATAAAACAATGACACCAACTGTCAAATAGCTGTCAGCCACATTGAAAATCGCAAAGTTGATAAAGTCTAGGTGAAACATATCCACCACAAAACCTTGACTCATTCTGTCAATAAAGTTGCCCAGACCTCCCGCGATGATCAAGGTCAGTCCAAAAACCATCCACAGAGAATCCTCCATGTGTTTATGTAGATACCAAATGGCTCCTACCATGACGACCAGTGTAATAACAGCAAATAACCACTGCTGATCTTGCAGCATAGAGAAGGCTGCCCCTCTATTTTGCAGGTAGGTCAAGCTAACGAGATTGGGGATCCACGAACGCACTTCACCCAGTGGAATCTGCTGGACAACATAATTTTTGACCAACTGATCCAGCCCAATCAAAAGCAGTACAATGACTGCTACTATTCCTCTTTTTTTCATGATTTCCTCTTTTGATCAAAATATTCTTGCATGATTTCTACGAAAAGAGTCCCAGCTTGGCTAAGCTCCACCTCTTCCCGTTTGACGTAGACCATGCGATTATCTAGATTATCCTTGAGACGAATGACTGTGATGCCATTAACACTGTCACTATCTAAAAATCCAGATCCAGTCGCATAGGCATCCGTTCGCTCCAAAATACCATTCAAAGTAGCACGGTCCGTCACATTGAACATCTGGGAGCTCGCGCTGGTATCGACAAAGTTCTCTGAATAGTAAAGGTACTCGTCCTTTTCCTGAGTAAAGCGAACTGTTGGTAAATCAGCTAAATCCTCCATGACCAGTTCTTCTTTTTCCGCCAAGGGATGTCCTTCACGAAGATAAATGTGAGTCTGGAAAGGAATTAGTTCAATAACTTCTAAACCAAGCTTTTCAATCCGTTGCATGATGCCCTTTTTATTTTGGTTGTTGAGGTAGATAATCCCAATCTCACTATGTCCTTGGGCTACTTCGTCTAAGATTTGAACTGTAGTAGACTCAAAAATACGAAAGTTCTTATAGTCAGGATGGCGCTCTGAAAAGGCCGTAATGGTTGGTGGCAAGAAGTCATAGTGCTGACTGGCGATGGAAAATTCATCCTTTTCTTCCTCAGGATTAGCATACTGATTTTGAAAAACATCAAATCCTTTGACCAATTCTTGCGCTTTCTCATAAAATTCCATACCGCGACGTGTCAAAAACGTTCCTGAACTCGTCCGACGGAAAATCTTAAAACCCAGCTCTTTTTCCAAATCGCGCACAGAAATAGACAGACTTGGCTGACTAACATACATCTTTTCAGCAGCTTCACGGAAAGTACCACTATTGGCAATGGCCACAACATAGCGTAATTGTTGAATGTTCATCTTTTACCCCCAACTTCTCTATCTGTTCATTATACCATATTTTAGAAATTTTCCACTTAGGAAAAATAATGTCGCTCACAAAATTCATCTACACTAGTAACAAAGAATTATGGGTATCAAAACAAAAAAATAGGCTCTCCGAAAACTCAGAAAGCCTTATTTAATGCTACTTAGAGCAATTATTTCGCGATTGGGTAAACAGAAACCTGTTTCTTATCGCGACCTTTACGTTCAAAGCGTACTACGCCTTCAACTTTAGCGAACAAAGTATCGTCTCCACCACGTCCAACGTTTACACCTGGATAGATGTGTGTACCACGTTGACGGTAAAGGATTGATCCACCTGTTACAGTTTGTCCGTCAGCTGCTTTAGCTCCAAGACGTTTCGCTTGTGAATCACGTCCGTTTGATGTAGAACCTCCACCTTTTTTGTGGGCGAAAAGTTGCAAGTTGTTAAGAGTCATTTTTAACATAATGTTTTCCTCCGTGTTAGTTTTCTGTGATAACTCTGGTTTGGACGAACTCAGAAGAGTTCTCCGATAAGTTTGCCATACCTAAGAAAAATGATTCGAAGAATAACTGCGTCATTTCTCTCTGGTGTGAAGGAAGATCCGCTGGTATTTCAACCTTTAGATAGCCACCTTCATCTTCGTTTAATTCTAAGATTGGTTCATAGCCTGCAAATTTCTCAATGGAATTGACAAAGTTAATGGCAAGCGTAGAAACCGATGCACACACGACATCTAAGCCGTATTCGCCACTTTCGGCGTGTCCAGTAATTTCCGCACTCCTCAGCTCGCCATCTTCGGCTCTCTCAAAGACTGCTTGTATCATGTGTTCTCCTTAAAATTAAGCGTTGATCGCGTTGATGACAACTTTTGTATATGGTTGACGGTGACCTTGTTTACGGTGGCTACCTTTTTTAGGTTTGTACTTGTAAGTAACAACTTTCTTTTGTTTTCCTTGTTTTTCAACAGTTCCAACAACAGTAGCTCCAGCAACAAGTGGAGTTCCGACAACAGTGTTTTCACCACCAACAAGAACAACTTCGTTAAAAGTAACTTCTTGACCAGCTTCAACGTTCAATTTTTCAACGTAAACTGCTTGACCAACTTCAACTTTAACTTGTTTTCCGCCAGTTTTGATAATTGCGTATGTGCTCATTATGCACCTCCTATGATTTTTAGGGTTTCCCCGTATTTTTGTGAAGACTCGCCTAGCATCGTGGGACGAACCACTTAAAAGAAGAGCTCTAAGCATATCAAAGTTTAAATTTTGTATACGACGAGCAACGATGTTCGTGCGGTTGCACAGGATTGTGCATAGTCAACTCTTCAAGTATAGCATATCTTCTTTTTTCTTACAAGTAAAATCAATCAAATTTAAGCTTTTTCTTTCCCTTTTTTCCTCCAAGAAGCAAAAAGCATGCTGAAGTAAAAGATACTCATCATAAGAGGAATACCTAGAATTGTCTTCTCCTGATAGTAAATCGTCAAATAAGCCGAAAAAATGACTCCAAAGACAAAACTGCTAAGCAAGCTAACAAAAATCAAGCCCTCTCGTAGGAAAGGCGTATGTTTGGTCCGAAAATAATCCCCAAAAGCCAACATGGTTCGTTTGATATTCCCTGTCATAAAAGCATTATTATAGGCAATACCTGACACTTCTCCAAAAGCAGTTGTCACCAGTCCCATACAAAAGGCTAATGGCGGTACGAGATAGATATTATCAACCGTTTGCGGCACAAATCCTATAATTAGGGACAGGACTGCAAGTGGAATCAAGGATAAAATCGGCTTTTTAACTATTCGTAATTTTTCTTTATACAATGTTAGTAAAAAGACACCCATCATAAAGGAAAGCAAGGTCATTACTTTGGCACTGGCATCTGAAACATTGTGTTGAATGAGTCCTACAGAAAGAAAGACTACATTTCCAGTTTGGCCTGCTACTAAGGTATTCCCTCGCACGATAAATGTATAGGCATCTACATACCCTGCGCAAAAAGTCAAAAAAAGCGCTAGTCTCTTAGACTGACGTGATATTTTTCTTATTGGTAATAATCTCATTTTCTCCCCCTTCTCATTTCACCTACTTATCTAAATATTGTACCACTTTCTCCAAGAAATTCGTAGTCCATTTGAAAATTTTTACCATCTGTTGGATAGTCCTTCTTTTCTATGTTATAATGAAGGAAGGATTTGAAGTCGGAAAAGGAGTATCTATGCTTAAATTAGGTGTCATCGGAACAAGTGCTATCAGCCACCATTTCATAGAAGCAGCCCATGCTAGTGGAGAATACCAGCTGGTCGCAGTCTATTCTAGAAAACTAGAAACTGCCACAACCTTTGCTTCTCGCTATCAGGATATCCAACTCTTTGATCAATTAGAAGACTTCTTTAAGTCTTCCTTTGATGTAGTCTATATCGCTAGTCCAAACTCCTTGCATTTTGTGCAAGCCAAGGCTGCCTTGTCTGCTGGTAAGCACGTCATTCTTGAAAAGCCAGCTGTCACTCAGCCACAAGAATGGCTGAATTTGAGACAGACAGCTGAGAAAAATAATTGTTTTATCTTCGAAGCAGCACGAAACTACCACGAGGAAGCTTTTACTACTATTAAAAATTTTTTAGCAGACAAGCAAGTCTTGGGTGCTGATTTCAATTATGCCAAGTATTCGTCTAAGATGCCAGACTTGTTGGCTGGGCAGACGCCAAATGTCTTTTCAGACAGTTTTGCTGGTGGAGCCCTTATGGACTTGGGGATTTATCCTCTCTACGCTGCCGTTCGCCTCTTTGGAAAAGCTCAAGAAGCGACTTATCAGGCTCAACAGCTTGACAATAGCATTGACCTAAATGGAGACGGTATCCTCTTCTACCCTGACTTTCAAGTTCATATCAAAGCTGGGAAAAACATCACTTCCAATCTTCCTTGCGAGATCTACACAGCAAATGGAACCTTGACACTCAACACGATTGAACATGTCCGCTTAGCTATTTTTACAGACCACCAAGGAAATCAAGTCCAGCTCCCTATCCAACAAGCTCCTCATACCATGACTGAGGAAGCCACTGCATTTGCACACATGATTCAACAACCAGACCAGATACATTACCAGAACTGGTTGGATGATGCAGGTTCTGTTCATGACCTATTACATACCATGCGCCAGTCTGCTGGCATTAGATTTGAGGCAGAAAAATGAAAACCAAACTACCTACTGAATGGCAAGAACTAAGTGACCAACTCGGTTTCCAAGAATTCACCCCCATTCAAACTCAACTATTTGAGCCCATTCTCGATGGAGAAAACCTTCTGGGAGTGAGCCCAACAGGAACTGGTAAGACGCTAGCTTACCTCCTGCCAAGTCTTCTAAGACTACAAAAGAAAAAAGCCCAACAACTCTTGATACTAGCACCAAATACAGAACTGGCTGGACAGATTTTTGACGTGTGTAAAACGTGGGCAGAGGCTATCGGATTAACTGCTCAGCTCTTCCTATCAGGTTCCAGTCAGAAACGTCAGATTGAACGTCTAAAAAAAGGACCAGAAATTCTGATTGGAACTCCTGGTCGTATCTTTGAGTTGATTAAATTGAAAAAAATCAAGATGATGAATGTGGAAACCATCATTCTGGATGAATTTGACCAATTACTTGATGATTCTCAGATACACTTTGTCGAAAAAATCACTCACTACGCACCTCGTGACCACCAACTCGTCTACATGAGTGCGACGACCAAGTTTGACCAAGAAAAGATTGCACCTAACACACGTACCATTGATCTTTCTGACCAAAAATTGGACAACATCCAACATTTCTACATGCAGGTAGATCAACGTCACCGAGTGGATATGCTACGAAAACTGGCTCATGTTGAGAATTTCCGTGGTCTGGTCTTCTTTAACAGCCTATCAGACCTTGGAAGTGCAGAAGAAAAATTACAGTATCGCGATGTCTTGGCCGTTTCCCTTGCTAGCGATGTCAATGTTAAATTTCGAAAAGTCATCTTAGAAAAGTTTAAAGACAAGCAACTAACCCTGCTCCTTGCAACTGACCTTTTGGCACGTGGAATTGATATCGATAGTCTAGAATGTGTCGTAAACTTTGACGTCCCAAGAGATACTGAAACCTACACTCACCGCGCTGGACGTACAGGTCGCATGGGCAAAGAAGGCTATGTTATCACTCTCGTAACCCATCCAGAAGAACTTAAAAAACTCAAGAAGTTTGCAAATGTACGTGAAATAGTCCTAAAAAACCAAGAACTCTATATCAAATAAGGTTGGCTCGCGCCAACCTTTTTCTTATCCCCAGGTAATTTCTAATTGATAGCTGGCAAAGGGATGTCCCTCTTGATTTTGTAGTTGATAGGCTAGCTCAATCTTTTGCCCATCCAGTTTGTAGTGACTCGTTTGAATGATAAACTCCTGCATCCCCATTGGAGTAGGAATATAGGCCAAGCTATCACTATCCTTTAGAAATCGCATGATAGTCTTCGGGCTCGAGAAACGGGTCATCACCAGTTCTTGACCATGAAACTTGAGAACCACTTTTTCCTTTTCCTCATTATAAAAGAGTAAATAGCTAAAATCTCCCTTTTCACGCACTTCCACGTCATAGAGCTGGTCAATCACTTCCAACTGCTCATCAAACTGAATCGTATTTCGCATCCGAATCTTCACATCAAATCCTCTTTCTTGTCTCTTGTCCTACTATTTTACCAAAAAGAGCAGGATTTTGCTATAATGGTCATATGAACGAAAAAGTATTCCGTGACCCAGTTCACAACTACATCCATGTAAACAATCAGGTCATATACGACTTGATCAATACAAAAGAATTTCAACGTCTGCGCCGTATCAAACAACTAGGGACTTCCAGCTATACCTTCCATGGTGGCGAGCACAGTCGCTTTTCCCACTGTTTGGGGGTCTATGAGATTGCTCGTCGTATCACGGAGATTTTTGAAGAAAAATATCCTGAAGAATGGGATCCTGCTGAGTCTCTCTTGACCATGACTGCTGCGCTCCTTCATGACCTTGGGCATGGCGCCTACTCCCATACTTTTGAACATCTCTTTGATACAGATCATGAAGCCATCACCCAGGAAATCATCCAAAGTCCTGAGACAGAGATTCACCAAGTCCTGCTACAAGTGGCACCAGACTTTCCAGAAAAGGTGGCTAGTGTCATCGACCATACCTACCCTAACAAACAGGTCGTGCAACTCATTTCCAGTCAGATTGATGCAGACCGCATGGACTATCTCTTGCGCGACTCCTATTTTACAGGAGCGTCTTATGGGGAATTTGACCTGACTCGCATCCTTCGAGTGATTCGCCCTGTCGCAAACGGCATCGCCTTTCAGCGCAATGGCATGCATGCCATCGAAGACTATGTCCTCAGTCGTTACCAGATGTATATGCAGGTTTATTTCCACCCAGCAACACGGGCAATGGAAGTTCTCCTACAGAATCTCCTCAAACGCGCCAAGGAACTCTATCCTGAAGACAAGGACTTCTTTGCACGCACTTCTCCACACCTCCTGCCTTTTTTTAAAAAGAAAGTTACTCTATCTGACTATCTGGCACTTGATGATGGTGTGATGAATACCTACTTCCAACTCTGGATGACCAGTCCTGACAAGATTCTCGCAGACTTGTCGCAACGCTTTGTCAACCGCAAGGTCTTTAAATCCATTACCTTTTCACAAGAGAACCAAGACCAACTCGCTAGCATGAGAAAATTGGTTGAGGACATCGGCTTTGATCCCAACTACTACACTGCCATTCATAAGAACTTCGACCTTCCTTATGATATCTATCGTCCCGAATCTGAAAATCCACGGACACAGATTGAGATTTTACAAAAAAATGGTGAACTGGCAGAACTCTCTAGCCTGTCCCCTATCGTCCAATCCCTTGCTGGCAGTCGCCACGGAGATAATCGTTTCTATTTTCCAAAAGAAATGTTGGACCAAAACAGCATCTTCGCAAGTATCACCCAGCAATTTTTACACTTGATTGAGAACGATCATTTTACCCCAAATAAGAACGAATAGAGGAAATATATGAGTATTAAACTAATCGCCGTTGATATCGACGGAACCCTAGTCAACAGTAAAAAAGAAATCACTCCTGAAGTCTTTTCTGCCATCCAAGATGCCAAAGAAGCTGGTGTCAAAGTCGTGATTGCAACGGGTCGTCCTATCGCAGGCGTTGCCAAACTTTTGGACGACTTGCAATTGAGAGATGAGGGTGACTATGTTGTAACCTTCAACGGTGCCCTTGTCCAAGAAACTGCTACTGGCCATGAGATTATCAGCGAATCCTTGACCTATGAGGATTATCTAGATATGGAATTCCTCAGTCGTAAGCTCGGTGTTCACATGCACGCTATTACCAAGGACGGTATCTATACTGCCAATCGCAATATCGGAAAATACACGGTGCACGAATCTACCCTCGTCAGCATGCCCATCTTCTACCGCACTCCTGAAGAAATGGCTGACAAGGAAATCGTCAAGTGTATGTTCATCGATGAACCAGAAATCCTCGATGCTGCAATTGAAAAGATGCCAGCAGAATTTTACGAACGCTACTCTATTAACAAATCTGCTCCCTTCTACCTTGAACTCCTTAAAAAGAATGTAGACAAGGGTTCAGCTATTACTCACCTAGCTGAAAAACTCGGATTGACCACAGATGAAACCATGGCGATCGGGGACGAAGAAAATGACCGTGCCATGCTGGAAGTCGTTGGAAATCCCGTTGTCATGGAAAATGGAAATCCAGAACTCAAAAAAATCGCCAAATACATCACCAAAACAAATGACGAATCTGGCGTTGCCCATGCCATCCGTACGTGGGTACTGTAAAAAGATAAGAATAGATGAAAACCGCTCAGCAGAGCGGTTTTTGTATGAATATATCACAATGAGAGTAAATCAATAAATTGAATTGCAGTTGTACAGTTACTTAAATCTTGAGAGTACAAAAAGTGGTTTACAGTTTCAACCACTTTTTCAATGTTGCACCATTCTCGGACCGCATCCCGTGGCCAACGCTTGTCATTTATATTTGGAAATCCTTTCTGGTAGCAAAAACGATTATCGAACGTATCTACAGAAACACCAAGCATTTTAGCCACATCTTTTCGTTTCAACTCTAGAGGGAAAGCTTCTTCAATATCTGCTGATTGCAATACCGTAAATTTGATTTGGCTTGCAATCGCTTGAATAAGTTCTTCCATTTTTGCTCCTTTCGTGTTATAATTCAGTTAGTTATTTTGGTAAGCGCCTGGCTCTCGTTAGGTGCTTTTTTTGTTTAGTCATATACAGTTACTGTATAGACTATCTTGCTCATTCCATCGCTAGAATGTACGGTTGACTTCTCTACTGTTATGTCTGCCGTATCTTTAGCTATTTTAAAGAACAAATATAACAAACATTTTCGTAAAATTTTTAATTTCAAAGGAACAGATAGAAATCGTTTGATTTCTAGGTCAATCCGACTAAAATTATTTGATAATGCTATTTCATTCACTCTCTAATTCCTTTCTAAAGTTAATTCAGACCAACTTAACAAGTAAAGTAATTTTTAATTCAGAAAATCTTGTCGTTGTTTCTAGACTTCTCAATTCATAATTTTTTACCCCTGTTAATTCCTTGGAATCCAAAATCAATTTATTGTCACGTAAAGACAAGCTGCTTAATCGTGGCGTTCCTTTGCTTCTTTTAGTAACATACGGCCAATGTTTCGGTCTTGGCATATATCTTTCCCCTTTCTAAATATGGTATAATCAAAATAAAATGATTGGAGAAAATCTTATGATATTTCAAGCAAAAATAAATTCTTCTGTTTCTAGACCTGTAAGCGTTGAAGATATCTGCCCAAATTGTAAAAAGCCAACCAATCCAGATCTTGTGAACTCTTCTTATTTTCCTCTCGGATCAGATAAAACAAGCTTAGTATTAACATTTAGATGCTTAGGCTGTAAACACTTCTGGACAGAGGAATTTATAGCTACAAGATATTCAATCAATTCCTACACCGATAAATACGAAATCGAACATATAAAAGTAATTCCTAGTCTTCCGAGCGATATACCTATATCTGACGATGTAGAGATAGTTTCTCCAATTGGTAAGCAAATCTATGTTCAAGCACTGAAAGCTGAACATGAACAACTAGACCACATTGCAGGTATTGGATATCGAAAGGCACTAGAGTTTTTTGTTAAAGATTTCTCTATTGTTACGAATCCTGATGATGAAGAAAAAATCACTAAAATGTCATTAAAGCAAGTTATTGAAAAATATATCAAGGATGAAGATCTTAAAACATTTGCACTAGCATCTGCTTATATCGGTAATGACGAAGGTCATTACTATAGAAATAATCCTGATAAAGATTTTAAAGACCTAAAGAACTACCTGCACGGAGTTATTCACTACATGGAAATGAAACTCAATTTCCTTGATGCTCAAGAGCTTGTGAATCGTTCAAAGAAATCTTAGAGTCAATTTCATCCAACTTCTCAGCTATATATGTCACGGTCCTCAGTATTTCATTGAGGGCTGTTCTTTCTAGTTCATTCATCTTTCTACTCCTTTCTGTTTCTAATCTCCATTTCTGCTATAATATAAGCAGAAAGGAGTTAACCTTATGACTTTTAAAGAATATTTGACAATAGCAAGCAAACGCGACATCTACGATGATGGTAAAGATTTTGATTTTGAAACCATCTTTGCTAGAGAAATATTACGTTATGCACACGATTCCGAACTGGAAAACAAAACAGGTTTCTTTCGTCATCTTGAAATCATGGATGCCAAAGCTTGGTTTATCGAACTTGCTCACTCAGTCTATCAAGATTTTGAGAAATCAATTTCAGATTCTCACTAATCGAGCGTGACTTTTTTTGATATGGTAATCTCAGAAATTTACCACCAGCGCTGACTACCTTAATGATTTTTTCAAGATGGTCTTTTTCTTGTTTCAAGCTTTCAAGAATGCTTTCCATCTATGTGTTCCTCCTTTTTTCAAAAATAAATCGGTGCAGTAATTGCAAAACTTATCCCGTAATTAATTATTCAGAAAGTAGTTCTAGTTCCCCATTGGCTAGTTCTACTTCTTTTTTTGCGTCTTCTATAGAAATTAGAGTTGGGTTATCGAACCAATCTTTTTCTAAATAATACTTTTTCTCATGATCAGACATATAAGCAATCAATGATTGAAAATGCTTTATGCGTTCATGAAGATGTTCTATATTTTCTTTCATCCGTCCTCCTATTCAATCCCGTAATCTTCAATAACCTGAAGAATGAAGCTGTTCGCTCGTGGACCTTTTGTCGCCCCACTCAGAATATTTGTCACTTCCTGTCGCTTAAAGCCGTAAGCAACCGCTAGAGTTGTTTTTTTGATTCCTTTCTCTTTCAAGAAAGCATTAACCTTTTCACGACCGTTTGCGATATCTGGCATATACGTTCCTCCTCTTTACAAATTTGTAAATAAGAAACAACTAAATTTTTAACTATTTTTCTGCATTACACTTGACAACTCACACCAAATCGGCTAAAATGAAAGCATAATAAAAACAATGATAAATCTATAAATACCGTTCGCCAAAACAATTTTTATAATTTATTTCTTAGTTGTTTTTTTAGTTGTTTCTTACTTACAAAAAACATTTTACACCATTTAGGGTAATTAGTTAACCTTTTTACACTAAATTTGTTAAATTTTTTTGTAATGTCTTAGAAAGGTTGATTTAACAATGTTTGAGACATTTGAAAAAATTAAGGAATTAGCAAAAAAGCGTGGAAAAGCTCTTGGGCAAGTCGAAGAAGACTTGGGTTATGGCAGAAATACACTGTATAAGATAAAAAACTCTACGCCAAATGCTGAGCGTATCGCAGAAATTGCTAACTACTTCAACGTGTCCACCGACTATCTGCTCGGTCGCACGGATAACCCAGCAATAGCGAGCGATGACAAGACAAATGAGTATCTTGGTCCAGCTGAGACTGAATTAGTCGCAGCGTTCAGAAATCAGACCCAGAACATGACCGAGGAAGAAAAGGCTCGTTTTAACAAGGCGATTGAAAGCTTGATGGTAACTGCTAAAACCCTGATGGACGATGACAGTAAGTGGAGGTAATCATGGCTAGAGAAATTATTTCACGTAGACAGTACATCCAACACTGGGATTACGCCGTCCCGGTGATCGAAGCAGTGTCTCGACAGAATAATATTGCACTTGAACAAGTTACTTTTCAGCACATCATCCGTCACTTTGAACAAACTTATAACCTTCATTTTATCTTCTTTGAAAAAGATCCGTTTCCTATGCTCCCCTCAGCCGGCCTACTTGGTTCTGAGTACATTAGATACCGAGGGCTTGTCAGTAACCCAGATGTTACCTACTTAGATGATATCATCTGTAAACATAATGACGGCTTTACCATTTATAGCAAAGGAAAAGAAAAGTACCTTGTTTATATCAATCAAACACATATCAAAAGGCGGGTTATCTTTACCATTTTGCATGAATTAGCCCACATTGCAGCCCATTTTAGCACGGGTCGTTCTAATGAGGTCGCCCTCGCTTGCGCTAACAACTATCAGAGCAATCCGCTAGAGATAGAAGCTAACACCATGGCCTCTCTCTTTTACATCAATAATGAGCGCATGGTCTGGCACCTCAAAAACAAGCACTCATACGAGCAAATTAAACAAGCAAATACAATCAGCGATAATGCCCTTTTCAATCGATTAGTTGATTTTGTTCATTATCGGATATTGAGTTATGGTGAATATTTATTGGACGATCAACAGCAACGACGAGTAGCTATTGACCTAGTTACAAAATACAAACAAGGGAACAATATCTTACAACAATATTATGATATTGACGTGTAATGTTAAAAGCAGATGTGATAGCTGGTGCATTGTGGCGAGGTATTGAGAAAAATAAAAAACCATAACCTCGTCGTCTATGGGTAAGAAAAAAGAGCATAAAGGATTTTAAATAGTTATTATTTTGGAGGTTATTATGAAATTTTGTCCTGAATGTGGCAATCCAGTAGAAGGTTACAAGTTCTGTCCAAATTGCGGTTATTCTATCGCTAACCAAGAACCGACTGAACAACCTCGGCCAGTCAATAAAACAGCTTCTCCATCTCCTGCTCCACGAAGCAGAAAAACGGACAAAGTCGGACCACTTGAGATCGATAGATATAATCGTACCTATCGTATTCATGGAGCTCAAAAAGCAAAAGGCTCTTCTGGCTTGATCGGAGGAGCAATTAAAGGATCGGTAAAAGCAGGGCTTGCAATGGGAACGATGGGATTGTCTTTGATACCGTCCTTGGTTAAGAAAGATAAGAATGACACAGATTGGTATTCCTTCGAGATTTAGTATCCTATGAATTGATTATCAATAATGAGACGGTTGTTTCTGGAGGAGTTGGTCAAGCATTGATTGCAGGCGCTATGTTTGGTGCGATTGGCGCTGTTGCAGGCGGTATTGTTGCAAAAAGAAAATCAACTTCTAAAATTTTAAACATGACAGTCCGTGTAACCTCAAATGACTTCAATAAACCAGTCGTATTTATTGACTTGATTAGAAAGCCAGTGAAGAACACTTCGAAAGAATACAAAGAAGCCGTCGAGAACGCTCAGCGAATCATGGGAGCCTTGGATGTTATCGTCCATAATTCGTAAATAAAAAAAATCCTCACACTCGCCATCCCCAAACTTTGAGTGTGAGGGAACCATGTAGTTGTAGGTAATTTCACTCCTTTAGGTAGTTAGAGTTATAAGTTAATCATTAGAGAGGCAACAAATTTGGAAAAAAAAGATAATCTTTCATTGCTATCTGAAGCGACTGGCAGGCTTATAAGTTTTGTAACAAACAATCCACATTATCATAAATGTCATGGAATGGGGCAAAGTCTCTTAAATTATGTTGAACAATTAGAAAGAGATTTACATAAAAAAAGGCGTCGTTACAAGAAATATGCTCCAGGAACTATAGTATATGTCCATTTCGGGATGAATTTTGGAGAGGAATTTTCAAAAACACATTATGCTATCACACTATCTAAAAACGATAGGAGAGACAAGCGAACTATAACTGTTATTCCTTTGACGTCTAAATCAGGTAAAGATAAACTAAAACTTGATTTTGAATTTTCAAGAGAGCTCTTTTATTTGACTTACGAAGTAGCAACTAAGTCTGCTAGCAAAATAAATGACGATATCCTAGAGGAAATAAATTCTGTTTTACCTGATAATATTGCACCTATCACTGATATAACGGATATGCCTTACTTATTCGAAAACATGGATAAGTACTACGATACATTGAAATCTGTTTATCAGAAAAAGAAAAAATCTACTGAACTATTAGAGAAAGCTAACGAGCAAATGAATAGATTTCAGAAGAGTTTAGAAAAAACAACTTACGTAGCGTTAGATTGCATAACTACTATTGATAAAAACAAAATAGAACCACGAACATCAGAAATTGATGTTTTATCAGCTACAGTTATTGGAGATAGACAACTAAGAAAATTATCGGACGCAATTAGCGAACGGATTATATTTGACAACTAAATAGAAATTTTGATAAAATACAGTTGGATTACCTAGATGAACTCATCTAGTGCAAAATACGGCAGGTAGCTCCTGCCTCGGTCATAGCTGTACAATATTGTGCAGCTTTTTTGATTATACGAACAATAAAAAGTCCCCACGCTCAATTTTTGGCCAAGGAGAGCGCGAGGAAATCATGTATAAGAAACAACCATTCAAAAGGTCGTTTTCTTATACCCATTTTATCAAGAAATGAGGGGAAAATCAAATGGCATCATACAGAAAAAGAGAGAATGGTAAGTGGGAATATCGCATTTCTTATAAATCCCACGACGGAAAATACAAAAAGGCTGAGAAAGGGGGCTTCCCAACAAAAAAAGCTGCACAGATAGCTGCTGCTGAAAGAGAGAAAGAACTACTTCTTCCCTCTTATGTTTCGGACGACATTACCCTTTACGAATACTTTAAACAATGGGCAACCATTCATAAGAAACCTAATATTTCTCCTGTTACTTGGCAAGTTTATCAAGTTACCAGTCGCAACATTGAAAAGCTATTCCCAGGGGCGAAACTTAAAAACATAACCAGCTCAATCTATCAGCAAGACCTAAATACATTTGCTGAAACACATTCTCAGGCAACAGTTGAAAAACTGAATATCCACATCAAACAATGCGTCGCAATGGCTGTACATGAAGAAATTATTCAAAAGAATTTCACTACGTTTGCTAAAGCGGTGTCCAAACATAAAGGGATTGAGAGAGAAACCAAACTTCTTGAAGTTGAAGAATACAAGAATGTTATAGCCGTTTCAAAGCGAAAAATGGACGTTCAATCTTATGCAGTGATCTATCTGATTGCAGTTACTGGAATGCGATTTGCCGAGTGCTTGGGACTTACTTGGGATAACGTGGATTACGATAACAAAGTTCTCTCAGTAAATAAGACCTGGAACTATAAAACCAATCTTGATTTTGCAAGTACAAAAACAAAAAGCAGTATCAGGAAGATACCACTTGACGATGAAACACTTAGATTGCTAAAATTTTACCAGAAAGAACATTGGATCCATAACAAAGAAAATCGTATTTTCTCTAATATATCAAACAATGCAGTTAATAAGACATTAAGAAGAATTGTTGGTAGAAATGTCCATGCTCACTCACTTAGACACACATATGCTTCCTTCTTAATTTCAAAACACATTGAACTACTCTCTATTTCAAAAATCCTCGGCCATGAGAATATGAACATCACTATTGAGGTGTACGCTCACCAGTTGAAGGAATTAGAGGACGAAAGCAATTCAGAAATTCGTGGCATTTTCTCGGAATTAGGGGCGAATTTGGGGCGAAACACCTCAAACACCTAGTAAAATCAATAGTTTATATGCCCCCTGCAGGAATCGAACCTGCAACTACTCCTTAGGAGGGAGTTGTTATATCCATTGAACTAAGGGAGCTAGAGAAAAACTCTGCTGATTAGCAGAGTCTTTTAGTCGAATTAACGACGGATTTCTTTGATACGAGCTGCTTTACCTTGAAGAGCACGCAAGTAGTACAATTTCGCACGACGTACTTTACCGTAACGAACAACTTCGATCTTTTCAACACGTGGAGTGTGGATTGGGAAGATACGCTCAACACCTACACCGTTAGAGATTTTACGAACTGTGTAGTTTTCTGAGATGCCAGCACCTTTACGTGCAATAACAACACCTTCAAAAATCTGGATACGTTCACGGTTACCTTCGACAACTTTCGCGTGTACACGAACAGTGTCACCAGGACGGAATGATGGGATATCTGTACGAAGTTGACCTTCAGTCAAGCTTTGGATTAATGGATTCATTTTATTCTCCTATCTTTGTCAATCTTGAGGAACCTTCCTCAGCGGATAAACTGTATTTTTGTGCGTCCATTACACACAAGATACAGTTTACCAAATTTCCACCTAAAAGTAAAGAAATTTATAGCAGAATTCCTAAAAAAATCGCTAGAAAACCGCCTATGTAAGTTAAGAGAAAATAGCTATAAAATACCTTCTTGTCACTTAATAGTCTTTGCAGCTCGTCATTCAAGGTTGAAAAGGTCGTTAACCCACCACAAAAACCTGTCGCTAGGATAGCATAGATTTCCTTGGACTCCACATGATTGTAGAGTAGGCCAATTAAAAAACATCCTAGAAGATTGGCAATGAGAGTTCCCAATGGCAATTTAGAAGCTTGATTATAGCGTGAAAAGAAATAGCGCACTAGTGCTCCAAACCCGCAGGCGATTGAAAGATAAACGATTACCATTTCTTCCTCCCTAGAACATAAGCCAAGAGCAGACCTCCACCAATGCTCAAAAGTAAGTAGATGCCTAAACTAAGATAACGCCCAGTATCAAGCAGTTTTACTGCATCAAGCATTAGGCTAGAAAAGGTTGTCAGGCCACCACAAAATCCTGTCCCCAGCGCCAAAACCAAGCCTTTACTAGTTCCCTTATAGACCAGATAGCCTTTTACCAGATAGACCAAACAGAATATTCCCAGATAGTTGACAAGAAGGGTCCCCCAAGGAAAGTCTGGACTGACTGGCAACTGACTAGATACAAAGTAGCGGACAAGGCCTCCCACCATTGCAGCCAGAAAAATTCCTAGCGGATAAAATTGTTCTTTTTTCATTTGATATTTTGATCCTGATAATCACGTGAACGTTTGAGTATGTCTGAAAAAGTCGCAACAATGGTCTCCTGATAGCGCTTATCTTCTACTCGATTTTTGACTTTTTCAAAAATAATTTCTTCTCTCTTAGAATCTAAGATTGGCTTACCCGATGCTTTCTTATAAGCAACAACCCCTTCAACTAAGTGCATTCGTTCTTCTAGGAGCTTGACGATTTGGTCATCGATTTGATCAATTTCTTGCCGAATAATATCTAAATTCATACAGTCTCCTCCTTTATTTGAATTATTGTATCAAAAAGCTTCTAAATAGGCTAGTAAAATCCCAAAATAACTAATAAAAAAACGCACTGACTTCTTCCAGTCAGTGCAGTTTGATTCTTATCCTACTTTTGCAGCCAATTCTTCTGCGAATTGTTCCAAACGTTCGATGTCTTCTTCTTCGGCAGACAGATCCACTTTAACACACTCTGAACCTTTTTCTGCTCCTGTTGCTACAAAAACGCGATCAAAGTCATCGACAGCCTTACAGAATTCGTCGTAGAAGGTATCTCCTGAACCGACCACTCCGTAGATTTTGCCATTCAAGTTGAGGTCTGCTAGGTCTTCGTAGAAGTCCATCATCTCATCTGGCAATTCTCCATCACCGTAAGTATATGTTGCAACGATTGCGATGTCCGCCTCCAAGAAGTCTGAAGCGTCAACAGTCGTACATTCATCCACATCGACATCCAAGCCCAAGTCACGCAATTTATCTGCTACAATATCTGCAATTTCTTCGGTATTACCGGTCATACTGGCAAATACAATTTTTGCTAATGCCATATCGTCCTCCTCAATTTATCTTTCTCCATTATATCATATCTTTTTCATTTTAAAAATAAAAATTCTTGTGCTACAATGAAATGAGAAAGAATTGAGGTTATTTATGGAAATTTGCCAGCAAATCTTAGAGAAAATCAAAGAATACGATACCATTATCATTCATCGTCATATGAAACCAGACCCTGATGCCTTGGGAAGTCAGGTAGGCTTGAAAGCCTTGCTCAACCACCATTTTCCTGAAAAGACCATCAAAGCTGTCGGCTATAATGAACCGACTTTGACTTGGATGGCAGAAATGGATACTGTTCAAGATAGTGACTACCAAGGAGCTCTTGTCATTGTCTGCGATACAGCCAATACTGCTCGTATTGATGATAAGCGTTATCATCAAGGTGACTTTCTGATTAAGATTGACCACCATCCTAACGATGATGTTTACGGAGACTTGTCTTGGGTCGATACTGGCTCAAGCAGTGCTAGTGAGATGATTGCCCTATTTGCTCAAGAAAATCAGTTAGCTTTATCTAGTGAAGCGGCACGACTTCTCTATGCAGGAATTGTCGGGGACACAGGGCGTTTTCTCTACCCGTCAACTAGTGCCCGTACCTTTAGAATAGCTAGCCAGCTCCGAGAAATTGATTTTGACTTTGCTGGATTGTCTCGTCAAATGGATACCATGAGCTTTAAGATTGCAAAATTGCAAGGCTTTGTCTATGATCATTTAGAAGTTGATGAGAATGGAGCTGCACGCGTTCTACTTACTCAAGAAATCCTGAAAGAATATAAGGTTACGGATGCTGAAACGGCGGCGATTGTCGGAGCACCTGGTCGAATCGATACTGTTAAGGCTTGGGCTATCTTTGTTGAGCAAGCTGATGGTCACTTCCGTGTGCGAATGCGCAGTAAAATCACCCCTATCAATGAAATAGCCAAACAACACGACGGGGGAGGGCATCCATTAGCCAGTGGTGCCAATTCCTATAGTCTAGAAGAAAACGAAATCATCTATCAAAAGTTAAAAAACTTGCTTAAAAACTGATAAAATACTTGCCAAACTTTTCAGAATCTGATAGACTAGTATGGTAACAATCTATGGCTCGCAAAGAGACCATGGCAGAAAGGAAATATTGCAAAATGAAAAAAGATATCCATCCAGAATATCGCCCAGTTGTCTTCATGGACACAACTACTGGTTACAAATTCCTTAGCGGTTCAACAAAACGCTCTAACGAAACTGTTGAGCTCGAAGGCGAAACTTACCCATTGATCCGTGTGGAAATTTCATCAGACTCACACCCATTCTACACTGGACGTCAAAAGTTCACTCAAGCAGATGGACGTGTGGATCGTTTCAACAAAAAATACGGTCTCAAATAATGATAAAAAAGAACAGTTACCACTGTTCTTTTTTTGTACTTCTTTTTATGAACCAATCACTACTACTTTCTATTTGTCAACCTTCACGCTGACACTATAATTGATTTCAAACGAGTTTAAAAAATATCGAAAAGAAGCTTGATATTGAGAATGGTCAAGATGATTGAAACTGCGTAACCTAGGATGGTATTCCACTTGGCATTGGTGAATTCTCCCATCAGTGACCTCTTAGAGGTCAGATAGATTAAGGGGAAGATTGAAAACGGAAGAGCGATTGACAGAAAGACCTGTGAATAGACCAATAACTGATCCAAGGTTTTTTCTTGATGTCCAAACAAGACGGCAACAATAATCACAGGAAGCAAGGCAAAAATACGGGTACCGATACGAATAATCCACTGAGGCAATTTCAGATGCAAGAAACCTTCCATGACAATCTGTCCTGTCAAGGTACCTGTAATAGTCGAATTTTGGCCACTTGCTAAGAGAGCTAGAGCAAATAAAGTTGACAGAGTTGAGCTGGCTATCGCTCCTGCTATTGTTGAATCCTGTAAAGCATTGTACATTTGGGAGAATGCTGAAATTTCAGATGCATGACCAAAAAAGAGAGAGGCCCCTAAAATAAGAAGCAAGGAATTGACAATAAAGGCTAAGGACAACTGAAGATTTGAATCCCAGGTCATAAAGCGAACTGCTTTTCGAACATCCTTCTTATCTTTGTGATTGATTTTCCTTGTTTGGGATAGAGAGGAATGGAGATAGAGATTATGAGGCATGACTGTCGCACCTACAATTCCTAGAGCTAATGTTAATTGGCTTTCATGACCTGGTAACGGTGTTTCAAATAAAGTTGAAGTTGGTAAATAACCACCAATAATCCCCTGAATACTTGGACTGGATAAGGCCACCAGATAGGTAAAGATGGCTAATATGGTTAGAATAAGAGTCGTAACAATGGCTTCAATTTTTTTGAAGCCAAATTTCATCAATAAAAGTAACAAAAATACATCTAAAACGGTTAGGAGGATAGCAATCATAATCGGTATTTTAAATAAAAGATTTAAGGCAATCGCTGAGCCTAAAACCTCGGCTAAGTCTGTCGCCATTAAAGCCAATTCTAAAATCACCCATAAACTATAGCGAAGCCATTTGGGAGCATGATGAGCTGTTGCCTGTGCTAGGTCCATCCTAGTCACGATACCGAGCTTTCCAGCCATCTGTTGTAACTGCATAGCAATGATGGAGGAAATCAAAATAACAAATAAGAGACTATACTTGTAGGAAGCACCACCAACCACACTGGTAATCCAGTTTCCAGGATCCATATAACCAACTGCTACAAGAGCTCCAGGTCCTAAAAATGCTTTTAGATTTTGCCAAAAATGATTGTTATTCGGAGTTTCAATAGATTGGTTGATCTCAGAAAGAGAGACTTTTTTGTAAGAAGACATCGGAATTTTACACTTTCTAATCTGTCTTTACCTATTTTCTTGATGGAATTTTTGAAAATATCATGACAATAGTTTCCTATTTCCAATTCTTCCTTATTATATCACATTTTAGAATGATTCTTAAGGAAAGAATGATGGTTGAAATAGGCAATTTCTGTATTGCAAAAGCCAGCGTTTTCTGACGCTGGCTTTAAAACTGTGAAAATTCTTTCTCAACTAGATCGCTTCTGTAACAAAACTACGGCTTTCTAGCACCTTGAGCATGGCATTAGCTGTATCTAGGGCTGTAAAGAGGGGCACACCGTGTTCAATGGCTGAACGACGAATTTGCTCACCATCTTCATCAGCAGTTCGTTTGGTTCCGACAGTATTGATAATCGCTTGGATTTTCCCTTTGCGAACAAAGCTTGGGATATCCTGTTCATCATCACCAATCTTACCAACAGGTTGGGCTTGCAGTCCATGACTGGCAAAGAAGGCTGCTGTCCCTTCTGTCGCGAGGATACCATAACCGATATTTTGGAAACGACGAGCCAAGTCCAAGGCTTCATCTTTGGCATCATCAGCGATGGTAAAGACCACATTCCCAAAGGTTGGCAAGTGTAGGTAGGAAGCTTCAAAGGCCTTATAGAGAGCTTTTTCCAAAGTAGTATCAGAACCCATAACTTCACCTGTTGACTTCATTTCAGGACCAAGCAAGCTATCTACCTTAGCTAGTTTCGTAAAGGAGAAGACAGGTGCCTTGATATGAACGCGAGTACTTTCTGGATAAAGTCCATCTTGGTAGCCAAGTTCTTCAAGTCTTTGACCAAGAATGAGCTTGGTTGCTACTTGAGCCATAGGGATATTGGTCACTTTAGAAAGGAATGGAACCGTACGGCTGGCACGTGGATTGACCTCAATAACGTAGACTTTTTCATCCTTGATAACAAACTGAATGTTCATCATTCCAAGGCAGTTAAGACCGATTGCTAGGCGTTTAGTATAGTCTGCGATTGTTTCTTGAACCTTTTGCGACAAGGTTTGTGGTGGGTAAACGGCCATTGAGTCACCTGAGTGGACACCGGCACGTTCGATGTGCTCCATAATACCAGGGATGAGGACATTTTCTCCGTCTGAAATAGCATCGACTTCGCACTCTTGCCCAACGATGTAAGAGTCAACAAGAACTGGGTGGTCTGGACTAGCCTTAACAGCGGTACGCATGTAAGAACGGAGGTCTTCTTCGTTTTCAACGATTTCCATGGCACGTCCACCCAAGACATAAGATGGGCGAACGAGGACTGGGAAGCCAATCTTGCGAGCTGCAAGCACAGCTTCTTCTTCATTGGTAGCCGTTTGACCTGGTGGCTGGGGAATATCCAAGTCTTTAAGGGCTTGCTCAAAGAGGTCACGGTCTTCGGCACGGTCTAGGTCAGCGACTTGCGTACCAAGGATGGTCACACCTGCTTTTGCCAATGGCTCAGCAAGGTTGATAGCTGTTTGACCACCAAACTGAACAATAACGCCTTTTGGTTGCTCCAAGTCGATAACATTCATGACATCTTCGAATGTCAATGGTTCAAAGTAGAGCTTATCAGATACAGAGAAGTCCGTAGAAACGGTCTCTGGGTTTGAGTTCATGATAATAGCTTCATAACCAGCAGCCTGGATAGCCTTAACTGAGTGAACAGTTGCGTAGTCAAACTCAACCCCTTGCCCGATACGAATTGGACCAGAACCTAGGACTAGAACTGATTCCTTATCAGACTTGATAGACTCATTTTCCCAGCCATAGGTTGAATAAAAGTATGGTGTTTCAGAGTCAAACTCTGCCGCACAGGTATCGACCATCTTATAAACTGGAACAATCTTGTTTTCCAAGCGAAGGTGGCGAACCTGGCCAGCTGTCGTTTCCCAAAGTTCAGCAATCTTGCGGTCTGAGAAACCATTAAGTTTAGCAGTTTTCAAGACTTCTAGATCTTGTGGATGAGCACCCAATTCTTGCTCAATTTCAAAGATGTGCAAGAGTTTATCTAGATAAAAGATATCAATCTTGGTCAATTCAGCAATTTCTTCTGGTGTATAGCCACGGCGAATGGCCTCTGATACGTAGAAGAGACGGTCATCTTGGGCCTTGACAACCTTTTCAATCAAGGCATCATCAGAAACTGCTGCAAGTTCAGGCATTTCATTGTGGTGAACTCCAATTTCAAGAGAGCGACATGCCTTGAGAAGTGATTCCTCAATGTTGCGACCGATCGCCATGACTTCTCCAGTTGCCTTCATCTGGGTACCAAGACGACGTTCCCCTTTTTCAAACTTGTCGAATGGGAAACGAGGAATCTTGGCAACCACATAGTCAAGGGCTGGTTCAAACATAGCATAGGTTGATCCTGTAACTGGGTTGATGACCTCATCCAAGGTCAAACCGACGGCAATCTTAGCTGCCAATTTAGCAATCGGATAACCTGTCGCCTTAGAAGCAAGGGCAGAAGAGCGCGATACACGAGGGTTTACTTCGATAACATAGTACTTAAAGCTATGGGGATCAAGTGCTAGCTGAACATTACATCCACCTTCAATCTTGAGTGCACGAATGATGCTCAAGCTCGCGTCACGTAACATTTGGTTTTCATAGTCTGACATGGTTTGCGCAGGGGCAAATACAATGGAGTCCCCTGTGTGAATCCCAACTGGGTCAAAGTTTTCCATGTTACAAACAACTAGGGCATTGTCAGCCGAGTCACGCATAACTTCGTACTCGATTTCCTTGAAACCTGCAATGGAACGCTCAATCAAACATTGGGTAACAGGTGATAACTTCAAACCATTTTCAGCGATTTCACGTAATTCTTCCTCGTTGGCACACATACCACCACCAGTACCACCTAGGGTAAAGGCTGGACGAACGATGACTGGATAGCCAATTGTCGCTGCAAAGGCAACTGCTTCTTCCACTGTGTTGACAATTTCAGATTCAGGGATTGGTTGCTCAAGCTCTTCCATCAATTGTTTAAAGAGGTCACGGTCCTCTGCTTGGTCGATGGCAGACAATTTAGTACCTAGAAGCTCTACTCCAAGCTCATCTAGAATGCCATTCTTAGACAATTCCATGGCCATGTTCAGACCCGTCTGACCACCGAGAGTAGGCAGCAAGGCATCTGGACGTTCCTTACGGAGAATACGTGTCACAAATTCAAGTGTGATTGGTTCAATATAAACCTTGTCCGCAATCTCCTTATCCGTCATGATGGTTGCAGGGTTTGAGTTCACCAAGACAACCTCATAACCTTCCTCTTTCAAAGACAAGCAGGCCTGGGTCCCAGCGTAGTCAAACTCAGCAGCCTGACCAATAATAATCGGACCAGAACCAATCACCATAATTTTTTGAATATCAGTACGTTTAGGCATAGTTTATGATACAAAGCTCGTCAAGAACAAAGTGAAAATAGGAAACTTGGTGCAGACGCCTTCAGCGTCAAGACGATGTTTATCTTTTTCACACAGTTCTTAGGGCGTGTTCACTTCCGCGAACAATGTATCTTCTCCTTTCTATTCGTCGCCTCACAGAGCGACATTAAATAAATTCTCCGACGATTTTTTAGAGAAACGATATTTTTCGATAAAAAATCTAGTGCAGGGAGTTTTTAGTTCGCCTGATAGCGACTAAAAGAAACGACCTGCCTTTCTATTCGGCAACTCTCTGGTTGCCATTAAATAAATTCTCCGATGATTTTTCAATAATAAATCGAGTGTAAAAATTTTCAGCATCTCATTGCTCAACTAAAAGAAAGGACTTGCCTTTTTATTCGACAAGCCTCTGACAGAGTTTCCTATATCAGCGATTAGCAGATTTAAACGACTCCATCATTTCGATAAATTCATCAAAGAGATAGCTTGCATCGTGCGGTCCTGGGGCTGCATCTGGGTGGAATTGCACTGAGAAACCTGGTTGGTATCTGTGACGCACACCTTCAACTGACTTGTCATTGATTTCTTCGTGGGTAATAATCAAATGCTCTGGCAAATCCTCACGGCTAACCGCATAACCATGGTTCTGGCTAGTAAAGTCTACTCGGCCTGTTGCAATTTCACGCACCGCGTGGTTAAATCCACGATGACCAAACTTCATCTTGTAGGTCTTGGCTCCATTTGCCATAGCAAAAAGTTGGTGCCCCATACAGATACCAAAGATTGGAATCTTTCCTTGCACACCGCGAATCATATCCAGTGCCTGGGGAACATCTTCTGGGTTACCTGGACCGTTTGACAACATGACCCCGTCAGGATGGAGATGGAGAATTTCTTCTGCTGTTGTTGTGTATGGAACAATGGTCACGTTACAATTACGTTTAGAAAGTTCGCGTAAGATGGAGTGTTTGAGACCAAAGTCGACCAATACGACACTCAATCCAACTCCAGGAGCAGGATAAGCTGTCTTTGTAGATACTTGCTTGATATTATCTGTCGGTAGAACTGTCGCTTGGAGCTGGTCTGCAATATGATCCATAGTATCACCAACATGCGTAAGGGTTGCACGCATGGTACCATGCTTACGGATAATTTTTGTCAGAGCACGGGTATCAATTCCTGAGATACCAGGGATTTTCTTGGCTTTCAAGAATTCGTCCAAGGTCATTTGATTGCGCCAGTTGCTGGCTCTACGCGCTTCTTCAAAAACTACTACCCCCTTACAGGTAGGACTGATGGACTCGTAGTCGTCACGGTTAATTCCATAATTTCCCACCAAAGGATAGGTAAAGGTTAAGATTTGTCCATTGTAAGACTGGTCTGTTATGGATTCTTGATAACCGGTCATCCCTGTATTAAAGACGATTTCCCCTGTTACATCAATATCTGCTCCGAAGGCCTGGCCTTCAAATACTGTCCCATCTTCTAATACTAGAAGTCGTTTTTTCATCTACTCACCTCTCGTTGATGCTCTCAGACATCTTTTAACGCTTTGTGCCTTATTTTGCTTTTCTGTAGGCCAACACAGATTCTAAAATTGCCATTCTGACAAAGACACCGTTGGTCATTTGCTGAACAATACGTGATTTCGGTGCTTCTACCAAGTGATCAGCGATTTCCACATCACGATTGACTGGAGCTGGGTGCATGAGGATTGCTTTTTCTTTCAAGCGGTCATAGCGCTCTTGTGTCAAACCATGCTGAATATGATAGTCTTCTTTTGAAAATCCTGTCACAATTTCATGACGTTCATGCTGCACACGAAGAAACATCATAACATCTACTTGATCAATCACCTCATCAATTGATACAAAGCGACCGTAATGTTCAAACTCCTCACTTCTCCATTCCTCAGGACCTGCAAAGTAAAGCTCTGCTCCCAAGCGTTTAAGGATTTGCATATTAGACTTAGCTACCCGTGAGTGATTGAGGTCGCCAGCGATAGCCACCTTAAGACCTTCAAAATGTCCAAATTCTTCATAAATTGTCATCAAATCAAGCAAACTTTGGCTAGGGTGTTGCCCTGAACCGTCCCCACCATTGATAATCGAAGTTGTGATGGTCGGGCTAGCAATCAATTCTCTGTAGTAGTCCACCTCTGGGTGACGAATGACACAGGCATCCACTCCTAGTGCAGACAGCGTCAAGATCGTGTCATAGAGTGTTTCACCCTTATTCACTGAACTGGTCTTCACATCGAAATCCAAAAGATCAAGTCCAAGTTTCAGTTCTGCTACCTCAAAGGATTTGTGGGTACGAGTTGAACTTTCAAAGAAAAGGTTGGAAACAATATGCTGTTCCTCATAAGAAGCACTCGCTCCGTTTTTAAATTCGATTCCTCGTTTAATCAATTTCATTACTTGTTCTACAGTAAGGTCTTCCATTGAAACGACATGTTGCAAAGCTTGTTGATTTTCTGACATTTTTTTACTCCTTTTAATGTTTTAGGCTTGTTCTGTGATTAGTACTCTGTCTTGTCCATCTAGTTCTGTCATCTCTACGATAATTTCTTCAGAACGACTGGTTGGGATGTTTTTTCCAACATAGTCCGGACGGATTGGAAGTTCTCTATGACCACGATCAACCAAGACTGCCAAACTCACACGAGCAGGGCGACCATGGCTAACAATATTGTCAATAGCAGCTCGGATAGTCCGACCAGTGTAGAGTACATCGTCCACCAAGATGACTTCCCGATCTGTCACATCAACAGAGATTACAGAGGTATCTTCTCCACTTTTGACATCATCACGGAAAGGTTTAGTATCTAGTTCTACCACTGGAACAGCGATATTTTCTAACTGTTCCAAGCGTTCTTGGATACGACGAGCGATAAAAACACCTCGCGTTTTAATACCAGCCAAAACGATTTTATTCAAATCTTTGTTTCGCTCAATAATCTCGTAGGTAATCCGAGTAATCGCTCGTTTGACGGTCAATTCGTCTACAACTTCTTTTGTCCTCATGACAAACCTCCAAAAAGAAAAGTCTCCTTAAACAAGGAGACTTCAGAATGTATAGCCAAGCCAGCTCTACTGTAAACAGTATAGACTCCGACTATCTATTGATCCAGCTCCTTGCCTGCCTCACGGGACAGGTTTAAAGGAATATTTTATTGTTATTACTATATCACAAAGAATGGATCAATGCAAGAAAAAAACATAAAATTTTTATCTTATAACGAACTAAAATCATATAATTGGGGATAGTGATCGCATTCTGGGTTCTTTGGATGACAGATAGCCCGTCCAAAGTAAATCATGGCTTGATGGGCTGCCAACCATTTCTCTGGTGGCAGAATATCCATGACACGTTTTTCTACTTCAAGGGGTGTGGCCGATTTTTTAACAATATCATGGTGCTTGCAGATACGTTCAACATGGGTATCCACTGCAAAGGCTGGAATTCCAAAGCCCACACTCATAACTACATTGGCTGTTTTACGTCCAACACCTGCTAGACTTTCTAATTCCTCGCGAGTCTGAGGGACTTTACCATCAAAATCATCTAGTAGCTGTTGGGCACATTTTTTTAGAAACTTGGCCTTATTGCGATAAAGTCCTAGGCGAGAAATGTGCGAAGCAATTTCACTTTCAGTCGCGACAGACATGGCTTGAGGCGTTGGAAAAGCTGCAAAGAGGGCTGGCGTAGCCTTGTTGACTGCAGCATCTGTTGTCTGAGCTGACAACATCACCGCAACCAGTAGTTCAAAGTGATTGGTAAAATCAAGGCTGGGTTTGGCGTCTGGGAAGAGGGCAATGATTTCTTCTAGCACCTTTCGTGCTCGTTTTTTTGACAAGACCATTATTCGTCTCCGTCAAATAGTCCTTGCAAGCCAGCAAATGGACTGTTTTCTTCTTTCTTGACTGCTTGTTGGGCTTGGTATTCTTCCTCTGTCATGATTTGCCAGTCAGTTCCAGAAACAAAACCTTGACCAGCTTCTTCTTCTGCCGTCAAGACCTTGATTGGAATGTTTAGCAAGATATTATCGGAAACGCTCTCAGCAAGGTCGATTTCCCCATTTTCGATAGGCAAGACCAAGTCATCGTCTAAAACTTCTTGATCCAGTTGGTTGGTCGCTCCTTCCATGAAAACTTCTGTCACTGGATAAGACTCCTCCAACTCAACTGGCTCCATACTGCGGCTGGAAGCAAGGACAATGGTATAAGATAGCTGATAGTCTAAAAAATACATACGGTCTTCGTACTGGATCTTTCCCACTGCTAGGATATCTTTAACATCTAAAATTTCTTGATTACGTTTACGCAAGTCTGCGACAAGGTCCAAAGTTTGTTCAAAGTGTAGGCCTTCAGGCTGCTTACGAATTTCTTGAATGTTTAACTTCATATTTCCTCCATAAAGATTTACTCACTTGATTATACCATGAAAAGGTTATAAGTCAGCTTTCCAAACTTTGATATTAAAACCTCATTTTTAACATATTTACTATGACATATTTCCTGTTTAGTGCTATACTATAGGTAAGAATACATCAGAGCAAGGAGGATGCTCATATGGAAGACAAAGCACTCATCACTGAAGCTCTCCAACTCCTTTCCGAGTTAAATAAAAGCTTCCAAAGCTGCAAACAAGGTACAGCCGATGATTTCCGTCTACAAGAACTGCTGAACACCACTCTCAAGGAACTTAAAAAAGCAGAAAAGTTGGATAATAGTATCTTAATCGACCTTGAGAAATTTTACCAACGTACCAGTCTTCTGATTGGACTAGGGAACCTAAAACTAAACGATCAAGCTCGTACTGCTTGGCGCAACTATGACAAGTTCCACTACGAACATGTCAAACACGTGCTGACTCTCTATGGACCTGTTTTTGGTTTTTAGAGCTTGAAATTACTTGTTTTCTATTGACAAAATTTTCTGAAAGGTATAGGATAGAGGTACTAATACTCGGAGGTATGGGAGACATGAACAACTAATCTATCAAATAAAGAACTTTATTTAGTAGATCTTGTTTTTGTCTCTTTTTGTGTGCTCTTTTTATACTAGATTTTCTAGTATCTTGTCCTCATTGAAAATCGAAAAACTAGAAAGCTATGCTCCTCTTGGGTTGGGTTAGGCAGCTCCAAGCTAGTTTGACGAGTTTTTCAAATAGGATAATAGAGTTTTGACAGTGACTTTGGGCTCTACTAGATAAAGTAGAGCTTTTTGTTATGCACTATGGACATTCTAGAAAGGGCGACAATATGATAAAAATCAATCATCTGACCATCACACAAAACAAAGATTTACGAGACCTTGTATCTGACCTAACCATGACTATCCAAGACGGGGAAAAGGTTGCTATTATTGGTGAAGAAGGAAATGGCAAATCAACCTTGCTACGAGCTTTAATGGGGGAAGCATTACCTGATTTTACTATCAAGGGCGACATCCATTCTGACCTTCAATCACTGGCCTACATTCCTCAAAAACTCCCCGAGTTCCTGAAAAATAGGACTCTACATGACTACTTCTTTTTGGATTCTGCTGAATTAGACTACAGTATTCTTTATCGTTTGGCGGAGGAGTTGCACTTTGATAGCGACCGTTTTGCTAGCGACCAAGAAATTGGCAGTCTATCTGGGGGCGAAGCTTTGAAAATTCAGCTCATCCATGAGTTGGCAAAACCTTTTGAGATTCTATTTTTAGATGAACCTTCAAATGACCTTGACCTTGAGACTGTTGATTGGCTAAAAGGTCAGATTCAAAAGATTAGGCAAACAGTTATTTTTATTTCGCACGATGAAGACTTTCTCTCTCAAACGGCAGATACTATTGTCCACTTGCGACTGGTCAAGCATCGGAAAGAAGCGGAAACGCTAGTCGAGCATTTAGACTATGATCGCTACAGTGAGCAGAGAAAGGCTAGTTTTGCCAGACAAAGCCGGCAAGCTGCTAACGACCAAAGAGCCTATGACAAAACCATGGAAAAGCATCGCCGAGTCAAGCAAAATGTAGAAACTGCCTTACGTAACACTAAAAATGATGTTGCTGGGCGCCTATTGGCTAAAAAGATGAAAACTGTTCTTTCTCAAGAAAAACGCTACGAAAAGGCAGCTCAGTCGATGACTCAAAAACCACTTGAAGAGGAACAAATCCAACTCTTCTTCTCAGATATCCAACCATTACCGACTTCTAAAGTCTTAATCCAACTGGAAAAAGAAAGTTTGTCCATTGACGAGCGTGTTTTAGCTCAGGAGTTACAACTAACTGTCCGTGGCCAAGATAAAATCGGTATCATCGGGCCTAATGGTATTGGAAAATCGACTCTGTTAACCAAGTTACAACAACTACTCAGCGACAAAAGAGAGATTTCGTTTGGTTTTATGCCACAAGATTACCACAAAAAATTACAATTAGATTTATCTCCAGTAGCCTATCTCAGCCAAACTGGACAAAAAGAGGAACTACAGAAAATCCAATCTCACCTAGCCAGTCTCAATTTCAGCTATCCAGAAATGCAGCATCAAATTCGCTCCCTATCTGGCGGGCAACAGGGTAAACTCCTACTTTTGGATTTAGTGTTGCGCAAACCAAACTTTCTCCTTCTGGATGAGCCTACACGTAATTTTTCTCCCACTTCTCAACCCGAAATCAGAAAACTCTTTGCCTCTTATCCTGGCGGTCTGATCACTGTTTCGCATGACCGACGTTTCTTAAAAGAGGTCTGTACGAGTCTCTATCGTTTGACAGAAGAGGGTTTGGAAGTTGTTGATTTACAAGATTTTTAGATTTTAAACATAGCAAGAATCCAGAGGTCGTCTCTGGATTTTTTTACATACGTCTTTCTTAGGATCTTTGATATAAAGAGCCCTGCTGACATCGTCGATCTGACAGGTTATGATCTGACTTTTGTTTATATTGTATAAGCTTAAAAATCTTTTTTACTATTTTACAATTCAAAGCACTCTAATATGGCATCATCTCATATACAAAAAGCAAAACGCAACCAGATTATTAAGGACATGCAAAAGGATGGAATTCCATAGGTTGTCAGAAGTCTTATACCTTATCCCAAATGCAAATCCCATACCTAAATAGCTGATAAAGCTAGAAATAGTATAGGGACCATGCAGATAAGCAAAAAGAAGCGATGTGGCAAACAAGCCAAAATATGTATTCTTAAATACTATCCCCTGTAACATACCTCGCATAAAGATTTCTTCCGTGACAGGTGCCAAAACACAGAGATCCACAAAAAGTACAGACCATGAAAGTGATAAACTTTGCACAGCTTGAGTTGTGTCTGATTGGGTAGGGCCTAAAAAATTGACCAAAATATAAAACAGGAAAAGCAAGGCATATGAAAGAAAACATTTAAAAATATCTTTTAGGCAGATTTTCCGAATGTGAAACAAGTCATACTTTTTTCCTACATATAAAAATATTGCAAGTTCAACAAGGGTAAAAAGGATTGATAGCGTTAATGAATTTATTCGCATGATTTTCTCAGCTATACTCAAATGAATCGGCATAAAAATCAAAATCAAGAAAAACGTCATCCAGCGCTTATACATCATTCACCTCAATTATATAGAATTACATATATTATACTATTTTTCGGTGAGATAACAAGTTAAAAGCGAGACACTAAAAGTAAAAAAATCCAGAGGGATTTCTCTGGATTTTTTTACTTTTGTTTCAAGCGTTCGATTCGTTCTGAGATAGGTGGGTGGGTATAAAAGAGTTTTTGAAGTCCGCCACCTTTCTTGGGATCATTGATATAAAGAGCGCTGCTGGCATCATCGACATGGTGATGCATCGGCTCGCTATTGTCCAACTTACGCAAGGCATTAATCATCCCTTGAGGATTGCGAGTCAGCTCCACACTAGATGCATCCGCTAGAAATTCCCTCTGACGGGAAATGGCTAGTTGCACCAAGGTTGCAGCGAGAGGGGCCAGAACAATGGCTAAGAGAGAAACCACGAGCATAATGATTTCTAATCCATTTCCATCTCGATCGTCGTCACTTCGTCTGCGACCTGCACCACCCCACCACATCATCCGTCCTGCCATACTAGACAGAAGGGTAATGGCACTAGCAAGCGCTACAGCAATAGTCGAAATGCGGATATCGTAGTTTCGGATATGACTGACTTCATGACCCATAACCGCTTCTAGCTCCTCACGATTCATTATTGCCAGAAGACCCGACGTTGCTGCGACTGCTGCATTCTGAGGATTGGAACCTGTTGCAAAGGCATTTAAAGATGAATCCTCAATGATGAAAACACGCGGCATGGGAATCTGAGCGACCATGGCCATATCTTCTACTACATGGTAGAGGTCTGGTGCTGTTTGCTCATCAACCTCACGCGCACCATTCATGGACATGACAATCTCTGTTGATTGAAAGATCATGGTCAGAGCGTAGATAAGGCCGATAATCAAGGCAATAATCATGCCACCAAGACCTGAACGCATAAAGAGATAGCCAACCGCATAACCAACCAAGGTCAAGAGTAGGAAGAAAACCAGCAACAAAATCCAGGTTTTTCGTTTATTGCTCGCAATTTGATCAAACAACATCTTAGTCACCTAAACCGCTAAAGTCAACTTTAGGAACTGCCTTTTCCTCTTCAGGTGTTTGAAGGAAGTCTGCAGCTTTAAAGCCAAATAGTCCCGCGATGATGTTACTTGGGAAGCTTTCAAGTTTTACATTGTAGTTGCTGACAACACTGTTGTAGAGTTGACGTGAGTATGAAATTTTATTTTCAGTATTGGTCAACTCCTCTTGCAATTTAACAAAGTTTGCACTAGCTTTCAAGTCTGGGTAATTCTCTGCTACTGCAAAGATACCAGAAATCTGGCGGGTAAGGGCATCACTGGCCTTCATGGCTTCAGCTGGCGAAGTTGCCGCGGCTACTTGTCTACGAAGTTCTGTCACTTTTTCCAAGGTAGAACCTTCATATTTCGCATAGCCTTTGACTGTTTCAATCAAGTTTGGGAGGAGATCATTACGACGCTTCAATTGAACATCAATCTGGCTCCAAGCCTCCTTGGTTTGCATACGATTTTTAACCAGACCGTTATAGCTAACAATCACAAAAATAACAATCAGAGCCAAAACTCCAAGAATAATCCATGTCATAATCTTATTCCTTTCTACTTTTAGATTAGTACTAGTATATCAAATTTTCTATTATTTGTGGTAAAATAAGATTAGACTAAAGAAGGAAACTACTATGAAACCAGAAACATTTTACAGCCTACTAGCTGAGCAAAATCTTCCACTTTCGGACCAGCAAAAGAACCAATTTGAACGGTATTTTGAGCTCTTGGTCGAGTGGAATGAAAAGATTAATTTAACAGCTATCACAGACAAAGAAGAAGTCTATCTCAAACATTTTTATGATTCGATTGCTCCCATCCTGCAAGGTTTAATTTCAAATAAAACTATCAAACTTCTTGATATCGGAGCTGGGGCAGGATTTCCTAGTCTTCCTATGAAAATCCTCTATCCTCAGCTAGATGTGACCATCATTGATTCGCTCAATAAGCGCATCAACTTCCTTCAGCTTTTGGCTCAGGAGTTGGATTTGGATGGTGTTCACTTCTACCATGGACGCGCTGAAGACTTTGCCCAAGACAAGAACTTCCGTGCTCATTTTGATATGGTGACGGCTCGTGCGGTTGCTCGCATGCAGATCTTGTCTGAGCTGACCATTCCCTATCTTAAAGTTGGTGGCAAACTATTGGCACTCAAGGCCAGCAATGCGCCTGAGGAATTGTTAGAAGCTAAGAATGCCCTCAATCTCCTTTTTAGTAAAGTTGAAGACAATCTCAGTTACGCCCTACCAAATGGAGATCCGCGCTACATCACAGTGGTAGAAAAGAAAAAGGAAACACCTAACAAGTACCCAAGAAAGGCTGGCATGCCCAACAAACGCCCTCTTTAATCCTATCAATAGCGCGCCCTTGTTTAAAGTTGAGTAAAAATGATTTACAAAATCTGCCTCGCTCTTTTATTTCTAGACTCGGGAAAAATTCGTTTACAAAACGAATTTTTTCTGCTATACTATCTTAAGCAAAGGTTTTTAATGTCATCCTGTGAGGTGACGAAGACGCGGATATATATGAAATTCTTTAAGAATGGGATAATCTATTTTAAAGAAGTCTTACTCTGAGAGCCTATTGCTGTAAAATAATGGGCTCTTTTTGATGCCCAAAAGTGAGGTTTTTATGAAACAGGAATCAACTGTTGACTTATTGCTAGACGTTGATCAACGTCCTTCAGCTGGTAAAGGCATTCTTCTAAGCTTCCAGCACGTTTTTGCCATGTTTGGTGCGACCATCTTGGTACCATTGATTTTGGGAATGCCTGTATCTGTTGCCCTTTTTGCTTCAGGTGTTGGAACACTCATCTACATGATTTCAACTGGGTTTAAAGTTCCAGTTTATCTAGGTTCTTCATTTGCCTTTATCACAGCTATGTCACTGGCTATGAAAGAAATGGGTGGGGATGTATCTGCTGCCCAAACAGGGGTGATCTTGACTGGTTTGGTCTACGTCCTTGTGGCTGCAAGTGTTCGTTTTGCAGGTACAAAATGGATCGATAAACTCTTACCACCAATCATTATCGGACCTATGATTATCGTTATCGGTCTTGGACTAGCTAGTTCTGCTGTAACGAATGCTGGACTTGTAGCGGACGGAAATTGGAAAAATGCTCTTGTAGCAGTTGTTACTTTCTTGATTGCTGCCTTTATCAATACTAAAGGAAAAGGCTTCCTACGAATCATTCCTTTCCTCTTTGCTATTATCGGTGGTTACCTCTTCGCACTAACTCTTGGCTTGGTTGATTTTACACCAGTTCTTAAAGCTAACTGGTTTGAAATTCCTGGTTTCTACTTGCCGTTTAGCACTGGTGGTGCCTTTAAAGAATACAATCTTTACTTTGGTCCAGAAACCATTGCCATCTTGCCAATCGCTATCGTAACAATTTCTGAACACATCGGTGACCATACCGTCTTAAGCCAAATCTGTGGCCGTCAGTTCCTGAAAGAACCAGGACTTCACCGTACACTTCTCGGTGACGGTATTGCAACATCTGTATCTGCTTTCCTCGGTGGACCAGCTAATACGACTTACGGTGAAAATACAGGGGTTATCGGGATGACTCGTATCGCTTCTGTCTCTGTTATCCGTAACGCAGCCTTTATCGCCATTGCTCTTAGCTTCCTAGGTAAATTCACTGCCTTGATTTCAACCATTCCAAATGCTGTGCTCGGTGGCATGTCCATCCTTCTCTACGGAGTTATCGCCAGCAACGGTTTGAAAGTCTTGATCAAGGAGCGCGTTGATTTCAGTCAAATGCGTAACCTCATCATTGCTAGTGCTATGTTGGTTCTTGGGCTTGGTGGAGCCATCCTCAAAGTAGGACCAGTTACCCTTTCAGGTACTGCCCTATCAGCTATGACAGGTATCATCTTAAACTTGATCTTACCATACGAAAACAAAGACTAGTCATCTATACACACAAAATCCACTCAGTTGAGTGGATTTTTCTGATTCTTACCTTCCCCAGGCAATCAGGAGATACATGAGACTAGACCCAAACATGTCTGCCAGAGCATGCATGAGAAAGAACGGGAGGAGATTTTTCACCTTATATTTGTACAAAAAATAATAGAATAAGCCATAAACTACACCAATAACCAGCGCCCATACTAATCCTTGATAAGTGTGAAAAGAAATCCGAATGAGGGTAGAATAAAACAAAACCCGCCACTTGTGCTTTTCTTTCACTGAGGTCAACAACCCTAGAAAGAAAAACTCTTCATAGAAGCCATTTAGCAAGGCATAGGCAATTGCCATCGGACTAAGCGCTAGGAATTTCCGTATAACTTCCATGGGATCTATGTGGGCAAAAAGAGCTGGATTTAAGTAATTGTATTCACCAGTTAGTGTCGTCACCAAGTCTCCAAACAATCCCACAATGGCAAATATAAAAGGAACCCAAAAGAGAAGGGACCAGGTCCAACGAATAGGAAGTTGTTTGAAATCATAATTCCGAATCAAAAGGTAAAGCAAGGCCAAGGCCAGAAGTATCACTTGCAAAGTGAAGTTGCTGGAATAGGCCGCTCCTTCGCCGACAGTATCACTTGCCGTATTCATTGTAGTTGACAAACCTGTCGGAAACATACTTGCTAAAAAGAGCTCCGTTGAACGAATAATAAACAGGCCAAACATTAGAACTGTGATAATCAAAATGTCAAACCATCTCAAGTAGCGCAGGGGCTTAGTTGGGTGAATGCTTTGTAAAATTTTCATATCTCCTCCTTCTAGCAGTTAAAGATTGGTTTATTGTAAGAAAAGAAACTTAAAATTTTATAAAATTCCACTCCCATTCCTTATCCTTGATCAGTATTTCGATAGGATATTCAAAACAACCACTTTTTACGAGTAAACTAGTTTCTCATTCAACCTTCTGTTTGTTTTCTAGCAGCAAATCTTTCAAAGAAATGATGGTTACCGCAAGTAAAATCATAGCCATACCGACAAAATCAATCGCGTAGAATTGCTCCTTCATAATCAGAAAAGCAAAGAAAACAGCTGATATGGGCTCTATGGAAGCCAATAAACTGGACTTAACTGGGCCTATCATACTAGCTCCTTTTAGGAAAGCTGTATAGGCAAAGACCGTGCCAATGATGATAATGCCAGCAAATGCAAAGAGAAAATCCAAGCTGGTCGGTATGCTAGCCTGCAAAACTCCTGTGAAGGGAAGAGCCACCACTCCAGAAATAACCATGCCCACACCAATCACCAACATGCTTCCCCATTTCTTAATCAAAGTAATAGGAAGAATGATATAAAGGGCATAGGTCAAGGCAGAAAAGAGTCCCCAGAAAAGACCAGCAGGTGTGACAGACAACTGGTCAAGTTCCCCATGAGTCGCGATAAGAAAAGTCCCTCCTATAGCCAATCCAATCGAAAAAATCTCAGCCAGTGTCGGAGCTACCTTATCCTTCATACAAGTATAAACTAAAATCCCAACGGGGCATACATACTGGAGAACAGTCGCCGTTCCAGCATTGGTTTCCTGAATGGCAGAAAGATAGGCAAACTGGTTTAAGAAAAGTCCAAACACTGCAAATAGCAACAGAGATAGTAGACTTTTTTTGTCTTTTAAAAAAGCAAAGAGTTTATCCTTTGCAGTCACATAGGTTAAAAATACCAGAGCCAATCCTGCAATGATGAGTCGCAGATTGGTCAAGACTAGAGCAGAAATCCCGTGTGCCATCAGGTATTGGCCACTGGTTCCAGACAAGCCCCAAGCAATGCCTGCAACTACTGTGAATAGCATTCCTTTTACGGTTTTTGACATGCTTTCTCCCTACTCTTCCCTACGAATCATATCCATGACTTGGTTTCGATCAACTATCCACTGGGCACGCTCATCCTTCTCATACGTTCGATTGGATAAAAAGATGGCAGCCTCCTGATTCTCCCGGTTCCACATGATGAAGGTACCTGTATAACCCGTATGGTCTAGCCAGTCTCCCTCTAGATTCCAAGCTAGCGAACGCTCCTTATCATCTAAGGGAGAAAAATTTCGGCTCAAATCTGCAGCAAAATCATCTTTCAAGTAATGTTCCAGAAAGATTTGCAAATCCTTAACAGTTGAAAACAAACCTGCACTTCCTGCGTGTTTTCCTAAAAGACGAGCTTTGGGATCGTGGATGTTTCCGGCTTCCACTCCTCTCACTGTTGGTACAGCATGCTCTACGGGGCCAAACTTGGTTTCCGTCATTCCCCATGGGTTCAAAACTTGTTCTTCTATAATCTGATCCAAGTCTTGTTCAAAGATTTTTTCCAAAAGAAAGCCCAAGAGTAAAAAGTGAACATCCGAGTATAGGAAGGCTGTCTGACTTCGTCTGTTGAGGTGAAACATGGCTTCTCTTAACTCCTCAGCGCTTAACTGATCTCTGTTAGGAATAAAAGGATCTAGATCTGTTGCGTGGGTCAAGAGTTGACGAATAGTGATATCTGGATAATCACATTCAGCGAAATAATCCGTCACTGGTCGATCAATATCTAATTCGCCCTGCTGCCATAAGAAGGTGAAGACTGTTCCTACTCCCACAACCTTACTCACACTGGCTAGGTCATAGACTAGCTCTGAATCTGTTTTCAAACCTTTCTCAGGATTACTTAAGCCTAGGTAAGATTCTCTCCATTCACCATCCTTAAAATACGCAAAAGAGGCCCCGGGATAAATCCCTGCCTCGATTTGATTTTCTATTTTTCTTAGAATTTTTTCCCACTTCATGCTTCTTCAAACCACAATTCGATGTTATTGGTATCTTTACCAAGAAAGAACTTTTCAGACTTGGGAACAAAATAGCCTGTCTTTTCAAATTTATGACGAAGACTGGTTAAATCAAAATTCTTTACTAAAAATTTCAGCATAGACAAGTCCCAGGTAACATTGTTTTCAACAGTCAAATCTGGACCTTCCCCTTTGGTAAAGCTAATTGCCTTAGCTACTACTTCGGAATCAAGTAAACTCTCCATTCCCTCAGGCAGACGCAACTCCATAGAAATCTCAAATTGACTCAAGTATTTTATACTTTTATTTGAAGAAAATTCAGGAACAGTTTTCAGTGGAACCAAATCTCTTATATCATTTTCCGCATGAACAAGAATCACATCCTGTTCAGGAGAAACAATCTCAAAAGCATAACCACGGCTTCCTTTAAATAGGCGAGGAAGAGACTCCATCTGTGAAAGAAGATCCTCAATTTCAGAAGGATTCTTAACTTTTACAATGAGTCTAGCTAGTTTCTTAAGCCCTTCAACTCGCCGAGTTCGCATACTGGGAGCCTCTTCGAGAATCAACTTCTCAATACCTGATTGGTCACCAAGTGAAAGGAAAGCAGATTCTTCTAATAAGGGCTTCATCCCAAGAGTTTCAATGTAAAATTTTTCATTTAATTTTCGGTTATTGACCTTCAAAGTCGGAATAATTTGTATCATTTGATTTGCATTCATAGCTTCCTCCAACTCTTTTATTTTAAAGGATTTTAGGATTTTTTACAAGCTATTCCACTTAAATTCTAGAATTTTTTACAAAAATTTCCAGTAAAAAAACTGGGGAACCCCAGTTTCATTTTATTATAGGTAAAGTAGTTTAAAGACTGCTACTGCTGCAATACCAGCTGCGATTGGTGCTACAACTGGAACCCATGCATACCACCATTTTGAATCACCCTTGTGTTGACCAAGAACTGATT